>NZ_JAPDBE010000013.1:0-100317 GCF_027705025.1 Aeromonas sp. D3
CATGGATACCGTGTCTCCTTTCCCGGGGAATGGCTATGGTACAGCGAAGGTGTAGCACTATTGGGATCAGTTATTTAGAGCTGATTTTTGTCAACCAAGAGCAGGGCGCTGTTCCCTGCATCGCACCGAGCCATCAGTGAAATAAGAGAGAGGCTGGAATGGGCTGTAGATTTTCTGTCAAAAAGCTCTCGCCGAACAAAACAGATAAAATATACATAAAACAGGATCTTGGGAGGGATTTGAATTGACGTTTTTTCTTAAGGTCCTGTACATGAGGCTTAACTATGGTTATTTCCAATAATCCATAAAACCATCCTTAAAATGAAGATATCTCCACCCCAACGACTTGTTCAGTTTTTCTACTCTTGGCCAAACAGCATCAGCATTTTCTCGGAACAATACCCACATTTTTGAATGCTCGTTATAAACAGAGCATTTATAACCCCAACTCCTCATCAATAACCCCATGCTTTGATTCGTATGAAAAGCACAGTGTACAGGTAGTAAATACATCCAATTCGGATCCTTCGGCACCGTTGCAGGGATAAGAGTATGTATTGCCAAACACCCAGTATCACTCACATAAGATTCTATTTCTTCTAAAGTATCTCGATTTCTAACATGTTCAAAAACTGCCGTATTAACCACTAGGTCAAATGACCTTTGTTTAAGATCACTTATATTTACAGAATTAACATTTGGGGTAAAAAATTTATCGTAAGTCAATAACTGAAAATCAAAGTAATCTTTAAGTAAAATAGCTATAGCTCCAACTCCACAGCCCCAGTCTAACCATTTACCTACATTAATGAGTTTTTGTTTAGCCATGAGTGAGAGCATTAAAGACTGATTAAAATAACGTTGATTACGATTGTATGGGTTACCCTCGGTGAAATGAGTTTTAGAATGAAATGCGTCATTTAAACCACCCCATTCTTTTTCTGACATTTCAAAATGAGTTTTGGATGCACAAAATCCACAATAAGAACATTTCCAATAATCAACATGAGTTAAGTTGAACTCATTGAATTCTTTTGTAAAAAAATAGCTCATGAGAGAACCACAGATGATGCATTTCATAATATTAATTATCTCCTTCCTGTAGTAGTTCATGTACAGGACCTTAAGCGGCGAGTCCATTTAAAACGCCTTCCAAGGTCCTGTTCTGTATCGACTTTCTCTGCTTGGTTCGGCAGGCGTTCTTGGCCAAATAATCGGCAGACCATTCCAATCTTTCCCTTATTTCTGTCAGCGCCCTATAGGCCACTGCTTCCAATAGCGGTAGCCACCACGTCGCACTGTTCTTCGACGCTTTCAGCATCGATAGCGCCCCACTCATCACACTCTGCGCGACCCGTCTCTTCATCACCAGCGACAGCAGGCTCGTCCACACCAACCCCTCGGCAATCGCTTTCTCGCCCGTCACAACCCCCTTGAGCCGGTTGTGCGATTTCCACTCTTTAAATAACAACTCCACCTGCCAACGGCAGCGATACAGGCTCATCACCTGCTCTGCTGACCATGCGGCTCGCGGTAGGTTCGTCATCCACAGACAGAACCGCTTTTCCTCGGCAAACCAGCGCCGGATCAACCGGTACTCGACCTGGCCGGACTTCACCACCATATCCAGTACCTCGGCCGGACAGCGTCGCCGTCCGGCCTCTTTCAGAGACAGTCCCGCCAGCTTGGGTACTTCCCGTCCATCACCGCGCCAGGCTTGGATTATCTTGGGGTTCAGGCTTTTCGTGCCGCGCACCAGATAAAATCCGCCAGCGTCGTTCACCTGCTCAAACCAAGCCTTGTCAATGTAACCTGCGTCAGCCAGCAGCAGGCAGTTGGTCAGCGTGTGGGCTTCAGGCAGAAATTGCCGTTCCCCTGCGGTATCGGCAGACACACTCATGCACAACGGGCTCTGCTCCGACAGCGACATGGTCATATGGCACTCGATAGCTGCCGGACTGATGGTCTTGAACCGGCCGGGAAAATCAGCAGCAAGGCGCCGATGCACCACAAAGGAGGTGCCATCGTGCAGTAACACCTGCTTGAACGCGCCGAGGGAAGCCGCTTTGAGTTGATGGTCGATACGCAAGGCGATGGCCCGCTCGACCAGGGCTTTCATAAACAGGGCAAAGCTCTCTTTGCGCAGCTGATTGTGAAACGGTTTGTAAGAAACCTGATGGGTGTTCACCAGTTGCAAGGCATTGAAATGGCGGTGTAAACCGGCAATGTCATTGACCTGGTCGCCTCCCATGGCCCGCAGCAGTGCAGGGACGAGCATGGCAGGGGTAATGGCGCGCTGACGCAGACAAAATTTGCAGAGCCGAGCAATGCGCTCGAGTGCGGCGGGAGCCAAGAGTTGCTCCAGATAGTAATTAGCGTTGATAATAGTCATAGACTTCGCGCGTGTTGATTTTGTTTGGCGATAAAATCAGATCACAAACGAAGCCTTTTTTATATCTATTTCAATTGGTTGCCGCTAAAGATCCTGTACATGTGTAGTAGTTAACTACATCCGAACACTTGCTTAGACTGTGTTCTCAAAATGTGATTTTCTGTTTGCTCATCAACAATCCCCGTAAGTAACTGATCTAACCCACTGTCGATGGATGGACACCTCGTTAAGTGAGTAAAATCACTGACAGAGGTGAATCATGAGCAAAGCAACAACGGAACAGAAAAAGAGCCGTACTCGTTACTCGCGGCAGTACCAGGATGAAGCCTTGGCATCGGTCGAGCGAGTAGGGATGAGTAGGACTGCAGCCCAGTGGAACCTCAAAGAACCCCAACTCTATGCTTGGCGCACCAAGGCCCGGCAGGGCGTGAATACAGGCGAGCGAGAACAACAATTCGTTAATGAAAATATCCCGCGTAAGCACCAACCGGCTGAACAAGCAGAAAAGTTGGTCCTGATAAAAAAGCGGTTTTCAGATTGATGCCACACACCTTGGCCGCCTTTTTCAACGAAAGTCCCTAGCGTAGTCAGTCGTAGTCCACTTGGGCTTATGGTGTAGCCTGGCCTGCGTGCTCTTGTGTAGCTGCTTGAATGTCTTGCCACAGGCCAACCGCGATAGCGTTGCTGACTATGAGTTTGGCCCCAATGAATGGCCCCGGTGGCATGACAAATGGGAACAATCCAGTCGCACCGCCAGCCAGCTGCTCGGCCAGGGCCTGATGCTGCAGGTTGCACCGTAGTGATCGTGGATATGCTCCTGGGCAGGCTCCAATTGCGGGGGAGTCAGCTCAGCAGGGAAGCGAAGAAATGCGAAGAAAGGTCCGTTATCAACGTTGGTTTACCCATGTCTGAATACTTGAAATAAGTATAAAGAAGCCACCAATAGGTTTCAGGAACAACGACCAGATCAAACCTGCTCATATGAGAGGGTTGCTAAGCATATTCTCACTCAGTTTCATTCAAGTTGTATCAATTTCGGATACAATGTAAATCACTCCACTATTAAAGTAATTTACTTTTTAGAATGAATATTGGGCGATTCAAAAACTCACCATACTCATCATTTCGAACAATGTTTTCATCATTTTTAGGTAGATATGTTACTCCAGTAGATGTTTGTACTGCAATTAAAGTTGATATAATATCCCAATATCCTGTAGTAACCGACTCCAACCACTCAATAACTTCCGACTTGGTACCATTGTTAAATAACGGCTTGTTAAGGTCGCCCTTCCAGTTATATCCCATCTGAAATACTAAATATGACCCTAAGCTTGAATATTTTCGCAACATGTCTGCGGCAGACGCGAGGCAACCGCGCTCATCACTCACAACACCAAAGTCATCACCAATATGATGAAGTACGTTAAGCAAATATATCAGGTCAACCTTTTGTACTTCTTCTGAAGGCTGAAAATATTTACTGTAGACTTTCAGCCTGTCAGATATACCTATCATATTGGCAGCCAACTTTACAAACTCACAATGTTCGGGATTACCCTCATAGTAGTGAACCAGACTACAACCTCTTTGAATACTTTCAAAAGAGAAATATCCCGTATTACCACCAACATCTAATATGGTTAAGTCAACAAGCTCAATATATGACTCAATAGCAAAAAAACGCTCATACTCAAAGCGATTAACACTAGGTTTAATCTTGCAATTATAAAATAAATTCTCTACGAGAGGATTCAGTTTTTGATAATGAGCATGCTTACTCATTTTATAATAAAGCTTTTCAAGTAGTTCACTATTCATTATGTTAGCTCCAATATTTCAATCCAATTTGGATAGTATCTGAGCGCATATATATATCGTTCGACATAAACGTCCCCAAACCACCAAGCATCGCCACCGCATCTGTATCTTCTAAGTGACAAGTACAAAGCGAGGAAGATATGCTCTCAATAAATCCACCCATCCAAAAATATTTAGCATTCTTATTAAAAATCCCAGTTTTAACAGAATAAGAGACTCCTAGCCAATCATTTAAAAAGTTAATAAATAGATTATGCTGTGCATCAACAAAAAGTTGGGATGGCCCCCAGAACCTGGGATTTGCCTCTATCATATAGTACTTGTCTTTATATTTTTTCAGTTCAATCATAACTAACCCAAAAAAATTCATGCTGGATAGTAATTTTTCATAACTATCTGATATAGATGAACTGTGGATATCACTTAATACAGACGCAATAACTGACTTTCCATTGGGTTGTTGAATTAAATTCCGCATTGAGAGCTTTTCTACTAAACCTGAACGTTCGAAGTAATAAAGAAGATAGTAGGTCTCACCAGACACGTATTCCTGAAAATAAAAATCATCACAATCAGCCCTAGCAAAAAAACACTCTAAGTCATAGTTATTCTTTAGTATAACAGGACTATGAATTTCACCTAGCTTCGACTGATACTTTATTGGTTTCGCTACGAATGGAAGATTTTTTTCTTCCGGATTTAAGATTTCACGAGGAACAAGTAGTTCATGTTCAGAACATATTTGACTAAATGACTTCTTATCAGAAATCATCTCATAAAGATTATGATTAACGAGAGGGATTGTAACTCCTAAATCTTCGAAAAACTCATACTCGCTTAATAAATATCTATTCAGAAACTCTGACGATGGCGCAACAACCATTGCTTCACAGCTCAACATAGCCTGCGATAAAGTAATACAACGTTTCAGGTCATCTTTATCTAGTGACTTTACACTACGAATAGCCGCAACGTGACTCTTATAGTCTGTCGACAAAATACAATCCTCTGCAGATGCAGCAATAATTGCAAATTTAATCTCCGTAATAATTAAAGTTCTTATAAATGCAATGACAGCCCTTGGATTATATCCTGAAAATATCAAAACTCCTGAGTCACTTTTCTTTCCATTTTTTGATAATGGTATAGCATTAGCTTTCATTTGGAACCTACCAAAAATAGGCTTTTGAGATTAAAAATATAGAGCATAACATCAGCAATGAATATTTTTGATCAATGCTATTATTCTAGTTATAGAGTCAGAATCCAGACCTGGATATAAAGGTAAACAAATTACACTACTTGATAAGCTATTGGCATTGATGAGATTGTGGGGGGATGAAGAGGGAATTTTATTATACATAGGTATATTACTAATTAATGGATAAAAATATCGTCTTGCAAAAATACCTTCAGACTTTAGCTTATTATAAAGCATATCACGATTCATTATATAGTCATCGTTAACTAGGATAGGAAAATAGGAGTAATTTATAATCCCGTCAAGCTTCATCAGAGGAAGATCAATCCCTGCCACACCTGATAACTCATAGCAATATCTATCAAAAATAACTTTTCTTTGTGAGATAGCATCATTAACATACTTGAGTTGCAATAACCCAAACGCAGCATTCACCTCACTCATTTTGGCATTAATTCCAGGAGCAACAATAGTCACTTCATTGGCAAAACCGAAATTTTTTAGGTAATCAACCCGCTGCTTTAACTTGGCCGAACTTGAGATTATCGCCCCACCCTCGAATGTATTAAAAACCTTTGTTGCATGAAAACTAAGTACTGACATGTCACCATTATTCAAAATACTTTCGTCTTTGTATTTAGTTCCAAATGCATGAGCTGCATCATATATAACCCGTAGGCCATAATTATCGGCAATCCGCTGAATCTCTTCAACCTCACAGGGTGTTGAGTAGCAATGCACTGGTAGGATAGCTGTCGTATTCGGTGTAATAGCCTCTTCGATTTTTGTAGCATCTATATTAAATGACCCAGGTTTAACATCAACAAATACCGGGGTAAGATTATTCCATATCAGAGCATGACTGGTTGCAACGAATGAATAAGGGGTCGTAATAACCTCACCCTTTATTCTTAATGCCTGCAGAGCCGTAACCAAAGCCAAAGTGCCATTGGAAAATAAGGACAAATGCTCAACACCTAAATATGAGCATAAGGCTTGCTCCAGCTGCTGATGAAAAGGCCCATTATTTGTTAATTGATGATTTTTCCAGATCTCTTCCAAATATGGAATAAATTCATCTAAAGGTGGGAGATATGGCTTTGTAACAGGAATAATCCTCATTCTAAAATCCCCTAGTTCATACTGGTATTCAGATAAACATCATCTTCAGATAATCCGCGCTCAACCAAAAATCTTTGCGCTGAAGAAAGTATACTTTTACTAATTAAGTCTAAAGTCAATAAGTCATCGACAATTACAAAATGACAGTCTAAACCCAACGCATTAGATAAGCTAGCGCGTATCGAATGCCCCCTAAAAATTGGAGTTATGACAATTACATCATTTTTCTTAAAAGAATATTCTTCTAGCTCACAACTAGATAATACATGTCTTTTTTTAAGCTTATAAAACCGCCCTCTATCAATAACGCTAATTATATTTCGGTCATCACCAATAAGAGCATCAAATATAGTACCTGCACCGAAATATATTATTTCGTGCGAAGGGTATAAAATTAAAGTCTTTCTTATTTCATTCTCAATAAGTGAATAAAACTCATTCAGGTAAGCAAGAGCACTGATAGAATGAAGTAATGAATGTAACTCGAGAGTATACCTGAGTAAGTGACTGCGACCAATATCACTATATCCATTCACAGAGAGATTGGATATGCCCTGAGAGAGAGAAATCATTTTAATACAATGTAAAACTTTCAAGTTAATATTGCTTTCTCTTACACTAGTCCAAGAACCTGGCACACACTCTCTATAAACTGACATTGCATCTCTTAGATATAGTGCACCTGCAGAAACTCCTATCAATTTAATAAAATGATCACTTGCATCAAGCCATGGATATTTTTCAAAAAAGTGATAAAATGACAGAAATGAACTGCGTCGTATCATAATGGAAGATATATGAACTGTATTTGTCATAAAGAAATTACTTGCTGACACAAACGGAATGAATAAGGTATCGTTTGAATCAAAATCAGAATAATCCCCATATGAACCACAAAATGATCCAGTTTCAACATTTAATCTAATTGTTGGATGAAATGAGATATTACAATTCAATTCATTCATTAATCCTGAAACTTGCTTTTTAAGTTTATTCTTTGATGACCAATAGTCGTCTCCTTCACAAAATGCGATATACTCCCCTTGAGATTGCTCTACAAAGAAACGCCATATAGAAAGCCGATCTCCTTTTGAATAAACATTCTCTGTTCTTTTCAAACTTATAATGAGATTGGGATACTTATCTTCATATTCATCAATTATACTCTGAGAGTTATCTTGAGATGCATCATCATGCACTAAAACCTCATATTTAAAATTGGTATCCTGCATAACGACAGAATCTAGAGCACACCTCAGGTACCGCTCATGATTGAATGAGATTAATAATACTGAAACCAGAACATCAGGTTTCGAAACACCAGTTACATGATTTTTTTTAGTCATGTATCAATCCCAATCACAGAACGATTTGGGAGAAATAGCCCAATTTGAATTTATTAAAATCTGACCTGCTAGCATCATCACACCACCTCAATATCAGGACAGGCTGACATCAACAACTCATATATTTCTTGATAGTAAGCATCTGAAGCAATAACGACTGCATCAATATTAGCAGAGTGTATTTCACTAGGCAGTAATATTGGTATGTTATACTTATGGTTAGATCTTGCTGGATTTTTGTCAAATAGGCATGCTGGGACAATACCTGCAGACTGTAGCAGTTTGTAAATCCTGTTACCAATTTCACCTGCACCATATATGGCGAATCGGTTATTATGCTTTCTACCAAGTGATAATATTTTATTTAACCGCTGGTCATCAAAGCGGTATCCAGTACCTAGCAGATACACTCTATAATCAAGTAACTCTTGAGTCTTTATCGAAATAGACGAACTTGCTGACCCTGAAATTGCTCTAAGAGGTTGATAAAGTGAAAACAAATCCGCATGCTTATATATAAATCCAAGCAAGAGCTGTGACTCTCCAGGGCTAAGATAGCTCCCTAATTGATTCAATTTTTTGACAAGTTCAATAATCAGATCATCAAACTCATGGGGTATCAATATTGGTCTCTTATCTAACCTCAACGACAGCCCTGACAATATAGGTATCAGATATGAAGATCGCATCTTCTCATCAGACTTTAGTAATATGGATACATTATACAACCATACATCCAACATTGCTTTTTTCATATTTTCTACATTGGTAGACATAGAGCCACTACGCCGATGATATACAACGCCCACCTCATGCAGACTTATAAAACTGGCTTTATTAAGTGCCATTCTAAAGATCAAGTCATAGTCTTCACACCCACCACTAGTCCTTGTGGTTACATCAAAACCATGCGCATCTATCAGATCCTGCTTGCGAAATAAAAAGGAATGCACCGGAGCCAAATTATCGATCATTAACGCAGGGATGACATCTCCAAAGGCAGGGTATATATCTCGCGATATTTCACTATCCTCATCAATATCTTTATAACCAATAACACTGATGCTTCTTGGTGACTTGCCGATACATGCAGCTTGTGCAGTCAGACATCCAGGTAGAAGTGTATCATCGGCATCAAGAAACTTTATTAATTCTCCTGCTGCATTGTCTATTCCAGTATTTCTTGCTGCAGATAATCCGTTGTTTGATTTTCTAATTAAATTTATAGGGAAGGAATACTCTTTTTCAGGATAAGTGACTGGCGTGACCGAGCCATCATCAACGATGATCACTTCTAGGGGATGATAATTCTGTAGTTGAATAGAATCGAGGGCCCTCTCAAGATATATTTCTTGTTGATAACATGGAATAATTATGGAGATCAACATAGATTATTTCGCCCCAAAATAACATTATTTTTTGCAAGCCAACCCATCACTACTATCGAGATGATATATCTTTCTGACATAGGTTACATATCTTATTCTGTATTTTCTTAACTATAATTAATTAAGAGTAATGTTATATTTTTCTTAACACACTTATACAGTCCATATCTCTTACACCCCAATCCATAACCGTCTGGCTGATCACCTCAAAACGATGATGCTTGGCTATAAAAGTAATATCATTCCTTGATACATTGCTTCTCCCACCAACATTCAAACTCCACAGATCCAAGACTCTCATCTGATCAGCCAAGGTCGCCAAGTTGGAATGATGCATGAGCACATACCCACGAGGTCGCAATACCCTACTAAATTCACTGAGATAGAAATCAAGACTCTTGTATGAAAAGTGCACCATGGCATCCCACGAATAGACCAGACTCAGAGAACCGTCAGCTTGTGGTAGTGCACCAGCCGCATTGCACTGAACTTGTACATGGGGGGATTTGGCAAAGCGTTCACGGCAAAAATCAACCGCCTTGGCACTGGCATCGATCAGCTGTAAATGTTGGCAACGCTCCAGCATTAGTTCTGCTATACGTCCCTCTCCACAAGCAAAGTCCAATACATTGCTATAGTCCAGTTCTCTTTCCCACTGTTCAAGAATTGGTTTTATAAACTTGTTATATTGAGCTAGGGTAGCAAGTTCAGCTGACTTATAATAAGCCCCCCAGTCATAACCTGACGGAGTCGCACTCAATCTGGCCTGGATGAGATCTAGCACATCAATTTTTTGCTCATTCCCTATCGTGATCAATTTTGATGCAGGAACTCCCTGCTTCAATAAATATTCACTTATCTCATTCTTGAATGCCTGTGATGCAATAATAATCTGATCAGGCTGCTGCCAATCCATTAAATTTGGGGGTAGACAAGCCAAATTTTCCTGGAGTTCTTTTGACTGGAACTTTCGGTCTACTAACCAAGAAACTTGGCAATAGTTGACTGCACTTAATTGGTTTAGGAAGCTCTCACTTATCTCACCAGCGCAATATATAGCAACTGTCGCCCCCTTTTTAACCCTGTCAAAGGGAAACATTATAACATTCATTATATTATCCTGATAAACGATTATAGAATAAAACAAAAGCAAGCATTTTATATATAAGCAAGACCAGCATTCGCCCCTATTTCATCTATAATCTCGGCCCGGTAAGGGATGGATGCAATTATTATGGCATCAATCGCTTTTATATCCAAAAGGTGGTTACTTATCTTTATACCCATAAATTCGCCATTTATATTTTTATCGACAAAATGAACTATTGAATACTGACTCATATTATTTATCATTTCATAGCATAAGCGCCGACCTCTCTGACCTGCCCCCCAAACGACAACGCGCGCACCATTAGGAAATTTCATTTTCAAGCGGGACAATATTTCCATATCATCTTGATCAAGATATGTCTGTAGCGGCTCACATGCATATTCAGTTTCAGCTCGACTTTCTAGGTAATGATCCTTGAAAGGATGGACACAATATGCATGCCAAGGTTTTTCCTGACCACAGAAATGTACCAAGACAGGCATAGGCACATCCTGTTGCGCAAGATGATTAGGTTGAGCATTCCATTTAGTATCGAGATAGAATGTTTTTTTCTCCAATATAATGTTTAAAGCATCTTGGTCATTGTGCTCAAAACCATTATTATCAATGAGTAAGCCCAATGCTTGTTCACTGATATTTGTTTCTCGCCATTTATCTAGGTCCATCAGCATAAAACCTGCGTTGAAATACTTTCCGGAGGATATTCCTCGTTCCTGTTGTTTCTCTTTATCATATCCCAATATATGATCAGAGACCACGGCGACGACTGCCCCCCCCATCTCAATCGACCAAAGCGAGCTGACATCCCCCACAGCAATCATGTCAGCATCGATAAACAAAACCTTATCAATATTTTGCAAGACATGTGAGATAGCAAACCTATAATAGGTGACCTCATTCAATCTATTATTATAGAGGCTGCTGATAGGGATGTTTTTATAACTTGGTAAGTTATCATGAAACTTGATTACTATGTTTTCAGAATTCAACTTCGATAGCTTAAGTATATTCTCTCCATTAAGTCGAGCTAGAATATGACATTTCAGTTGGAAGTCCTGATTGAGATATTTCCCCAAGCTATGTATCAGGGCTGCCAAATGAACGGAAAAGGAATCATCAATACAGAAAGCAGCATGAATTATTTTTTTCATGTGGTTACTTGACTCAGTTAATGAAATACATATTCGATCAGCCAAAAATTTTCTCAAGCACTCGCTCTGGCTCATTTTTATGTTGCCATGCAAACTCATGGCGATCATCAAAAAACCACTGATACTGAACGGAATCAGTAATGAAATGATCAAACAACGCCCAGTTTCTGGCACGCAAAAAATACAGAGCAGTGGAAAACCAAAGATGGCTTTTCCCCCTTTTCACCAACAGCTCATCCATTCCTGCGTCAAGCGCTAAGTCACACGCGGCCAGCATATCTTGCAAGGCAAGCTTACGACATTCATCTGAAGCACGAATAGTTCCACAAATGCTGCCACCATGGACTCTATAACGCCCATATACCTGTGGAATACGGTCTATATTTCCCCCCAGATAAGATGAATTGATAATATGCCAGGAGTAGTCGTTCACTACATGGCAATCAAGATTCACTGCATCCAACATTCTTTCATGCCGGCGGAAAGCACAGGAACTGGTATTGAAAAAGAGCCCATACTGGACCAGATGTTCCGGACCCGCTCGATCAGGGATATATTTGGCGTTGTAATAATCCCTGCTGAATAGCGAGGTGGTACGATTTGAGTCGCTATCAAATACTTCTGCCTCGTGATATACGAAACCACAATCGGGATGCCTATCCAGATGATTGGTCAGCGCCTGCAGCTTGCCGGGTAGAGCCAAATCATCTCCATCGACATAAACCATATACGTTCCCCGAGCTTGTTCCAGCAAAGCACGTATTGTCAGGCACACCCCTATGTTTTTTTTGTTTTGCAAGACACGCAATCCCGGCCACTGCCGCGCCAGCCGCTGCAAGATAGCCCAGGAGTCATCACTCGAGCCGTCATCGATGGCGATCACCTCGAACTCGAAATCCGTTTGCTGCTCGAGCAGGCTGAGCAGGCAGGGTTCGATGAAGCGCGCCAGATTGTAGACAGGCACCAATACGCTGACTTTCATAGGGAAATCCAAGAGAAGATGAGTAGAAAAGAAGCGGATGGGAGAAAATGGGCAAGGCTACCGCACGGTCCCTGTCAACCCTTCCCCCCTCTCTGTCAGGTTTTACTGCAAGAGATATGCCTGACCAAGCTAATCCATTGAAGCTGCGGGATTTATGTGAGCCACACCCGATTATTCATGCTGGGCGAGGCCACGGCTGCAAACTTGCAGCATGTCGATGCCATCCCAGTGCCACTCGAATGCCAGTGCCTGTCCCGGCGCCACCACCCGATCTATGCGGCAGGCGGGCGCATTCGGCAAGGCATCCTCAAGCTGCGCCTTGTGTGCGCCGACCCAGACACAGGTCTGCATATCCCACGGCTGCAACAGCAGCTCATCCAGGGTATCGGCCACAAACTCGGCGACTGTACCTCCTCCGACGTGTGCGAGCCGCAGGGAGGCGGCCGGAGTCAATAAGGTGACACCCGGGAATGTGCTCAGCTGCATCTCACCGTCCAGGGCGGCATTTTGTTGACTGTGGATGAGCCGCTCCATCACCAGAGCGGGATCGTCGGCAAAGGGAGCGAACAGGGCCACCAGCAGACGGCGGCGCAACGCTTCGTCGGGCTCGCCCAGCCAGCAGAGGGTGGTGGGGGAGGCGCAAGCCTGCTGATTGAAACGGGTACAGTCCTGCTGCAGGGCCCCCAGGGTCTGTTGCCAGCCCACAGCATCCAGCCCGGCCAGCCAGTGGCTGTCTAGCACCGCCATGGAGCGGCGATCCGGAAATACCACTTCCTGTGCACTTGGGGAGAGAGGAATGGCCCGCACCTGGCGGATGGTCTCGTCGCCGCCCCAGATGATGCGCAGCCGGCAGCTGGCCGACAACCAGCCTGTGGTGCCTTCGTCGTGGCCATAGCGAATGAAGCGGGTGCGCATGGCGATCCCCTGCCACTCAACCTGGCTGAAGAGGTCGTTCAGTATGGCCAACATGGCATCCTGCACCGGATCGCGGCGCGATGACAGCCGCACCACGCAGGGATTGCCCATCAGCAGGGCCATCAGCCAGGAGTAGAAGGCCACGGTCGGTACATTGGAGGGCACCAGGTGAAACGTGACCCCCACCGGCCCCCGCCCCTGCAGCCGTTGCCGCTCTCTGGCCAGCTGGCGCGGCCGCAGCCAGAAGCCGAACGCAGCCAGATCGGGATGACGCAGTCCCTCCTGTTGCAGACGTGCCGACAGGGCCGCCACGAAGTCGCAGATGACGGGAGCAAAACAGGGTAGCGGCTGCGGGCAGAAGGTCTGCCAGCTGGCAGCCGGTGCCACGAAGCTGACGTCGGGCCCCGTCAACCAAAACCCCTCTGCCGCCTGCGGCGGCGTCACTGGAAGGTGTCGCTGCATCCCCTCACCTCGGCGCCTTGCTGGCGCCCTGATACCTGAAAATAACGGCCATGGCGGCCACAGGGGCAGTCATCCTCCCCCAGCAGCACGCCGAGATCCTCGGTCAGCAGGCTGTGGCCCGGATAACTGCCGGGAATGGCGGAGAGCACCTGCAACAAACCGGGCTGACCGACCCCGAGTGGCTGATGGGTGAGCGGATCGCGCACCTGCAGATCGGCAAACACGGGGGCATGCAGATGCCCCTGCTCGCACTCGACGAAGATGGATCCCACCTGCTCCACCATGCCATAGAAGTTGTGTACCCGACCCAGCCCAAACTGCTCGCGGCAGCGCGCCTTGAAGGCGGGATTGTCCACCGCCAGATGCTGCAGCTTCTTCCAACCACCGCTGTGAAACAAAATACCCTGCTCAAAGGGCAGGTGCAGTCCGCGCTCGCGCAGGGGCTCCAGCAGGCATTGCCAGACCATGAAGGTAAAGCCGAACAGCAACACAGGCTGACCGGCGTATTTGTCACAAAACGCCTCTATCACCGGCCAGCTGGGCCGCATCTGCTCGTCGAGGGCATAGGTGTGGTCACGGCCGAGGAAGGAGAGCCCCAGGGCGCCTGCGCCGCGCGCCGAAAAGCCGTTGCGGTTCTGGATGAGGGCGGGCTGCTCCACCAGCAACATGGGCAGACGCTGCTTGCCGACAAACTCCTGCAGTATCTTCACCAGCACCTTGCTCTGCAAAGCTGCGGTCTCCCGATCCAGCACTATCCGTGATGGCGCCCCCGTGGTTCCCGACGAGGTGAGCACCTTGAACACCTCGGCCTCGGGCACGCTCTGCCACTGGGCCAGCTTGAACAGCCGGGCCGCCAGATAGGGGAGCTCGCCATAATCGGCAGCCTCTGCCGTCCAGCCGAAGGCATGCAGCACATTGGCATAAGGGGCGCAGTGCTCGACATGGTGACGGGTCAGGGCATTGAGCCGCGCCAGCAACAGCGCCTGTTTGGCGGTCTGGGGCAGGTCGAAGATGGGGGCGGCCAGCAAGCTTTCCATCACGCCTCCTCCGCCAGTCTGGCCAGGGCAGCATAGTCAATCTTGTGGTTGACGGTGCGCGGCAGTCGTGCAACCTGCATCACCCGCACCGCCCGTGGCGGCGCCTGCAGCCACTGCGCCAGCTCGCGCTGCAAGCCGTCGGCCGTCAGTTCGCCATGGGGTTCGACGACCACCAGCAGGCAGTCATCACGCCCGCCGCACGCCCCCGACCAGCCCCAGCGATGAAGCTGGCTCTCGACCTCCGCCAGACTGACACGCTTGCCAAACAACTTGAGAAAACGACTGAGACGACCGCAGATGTAGTAACGGCCCGCCTCGTCACTGCGAGCCAGATCGCCGGTGGCCAGCTCTTGCAACAGGGCTCCCTGCGCCAAATCCTCGGCGGCACTGGCATAGCCCAGCATGACGTTGTCACCGCGATAGACCAGCTCACCCTCCCCGGGGTTGCCCCCCTCCAGCTCGCGCAGGGAGAAGTGGCCGCCGGGAATGGCGCGGCCGATGGCATCCGGGTGAGTGACCACCTCGTGCGCCGCCAGCCAGGCCATGCGCGCCGTCGCCTCTGTCTGGCCATACATGACGAAGAAGCGCCGCCCCAGCCGCAGCGCCTGTTCGGCAAACTGCTGCGCCAGCGCGGGTTCGAGTCGTCCCCCCGCCTGGGTCAGGGTCTGCAAAGAAGGATACCGGGCCCAGTCAAAGCGCAGCCGGGCCAGCATCTGATAGGTAAAGGGCACCCCGGCAAAACTGCTCACGCCGTGCTGCTCGACCTGCTGCCAGAAGGTGCGATCCAGCACGCTCCCCTCGCTTTGCACCAGGGAGGCCCCCACCAGCAGATGGCTGTTGAGCACCGAGAGGCCATAGGAGTAGAACAGCGGCAGGCTGGTGATGGCTCGTTCAGTCGTCGTCAGCGCCAGATAGTCGGCGATGGAGGCCGCGTTGGCCGCAAGATTGCGGCCCGAGAGGCGCACCCACTTGGCACTGCCCGTGCTGCCCGAGGTCGGCAACAGCACCGCCAGCTCGGGGTGCAACAGTGGGCTGGTATCCCTGAGACGGATCAACTCCCCTTCTTCATTTACCCGGCAGGTCACTGCGAACTGCTGGCAGCTGGCATCGTGCTGGCTCGAAGGGAGAGCAGGGTCCGCCAGCATTACCGCATGTCCCAGCCTGAGGGCGGCCAGATAATGCAGCAGATGGGTGGTACGGGTGAAGAAGGGCAGATAGACGAGGCTGCGCTCACTCGGGTAAGTCGCCGCCACTTGTGTCACCCGATGTGCCAGCTCGCCGTAGGAGAGCCAGCCATCCAGCGGATCCAGCCAGGCCGGCGCCGGGTTATCCTCATGCAGATGAGCGAGTAGAGGATGGAGTTGCTTCATCAGACCAACATGCCTCCATCCACGCCTATGACCTGACCGGTCACGTAACTCGACAGGTCGGAGGCGAGGAACAGCGCTACCTTGGCCACCTCGTCCGGCGTGCCGATCCGCCCCATGGCGATGCTGGCGAGACGCTCGGCGAACTTCTGGTCAGGGATGGCACGCGCCATCTCGGTATCGATGAAGCCGGGGGCGATGGCGTTGACCCGGATCTGGCTGGTGGCCAGCTCCTTGGCCAGCGACTGGGTGATGCCGATCACCGCCGCCTTGCTGCCGGCATAGCTGCTCAGCCCGGCGGCGCCCACCCGTCCCATCAGGGAAGCGAGATTGATGATGCTGCCGCCACCGCTGCGCTGCATCAGGCGGGCGGCATACTGGCTGCAATAGACAACGCTGAAGCTGTTGTGACTGAAAGTCTTCTCCAGCTGGGCCTGATTGACCATGCCGAGCAGTGCCTCTTCCAGCACACCGGCATTGTTGACCAGCACATCCAGCTGACGAGTCTGGGCAAACAGCTGCTGAAAGGCCTGCTTGACCGCCTGCGGCTCGGCCACGTCGAAACAGAGCGGCTGGCAGGGGACACCGAATTCGGCGCCAAGGGCGGCCGCCAGCTGACTCATGGCAGCTTCATCGCGGCCCCCCAGCCAGAGCTCGGCCCCCTGCGCGGCAAACTGGCGGGCGATGGCGAGGCCAATGCCGCGCCCGGCGCCCGTGATCAGCGCTCGCTTGCCCTGCAGCAGCCCCTGCATCAGAGGGCGACCCCGTATTTAGCCAGGATCTCCCGCGCCTTGGCGACCGAGCTCATGTCGATGATGTCATCGGTATCGAGCAAGACGCCGTAGCAATCCTCCAGCTGGGCTATCAGGCCCATGTGGGCGACGGAGTCCCACTGGGGAATGCTGTTGTAGGCCAGTCCGTCGCTGACGGTGCCGACGTCTATGCCGAGGGCATCGGCGAAAACCTGTTCCAACGCTGTAGTCATCTGAAAAATCTCCGTAGCCGTTCACGGGCGGCATAATAATCGGCGGGTTGCAGTTCAAGGGCGAGAAAGTCGCCCTCCTGCCCATGTTGGCGATAACCCAGCTGCTCGTTCAGGCGCAGGGCGGCGCAGTTGCCCGCGCGCACCAGGGTGCGGATGCAGCCGAGCTCGAAGGTATCGAAACCCTGATCGAGCTGGGACAGGGCGGCGGCAACGGCCAGCATGGGGTGACGCACGCTGGAGGTGCCCAGATAGAGGCCCGCATCGGCCACCGGCTGACCTTGCAATGGCTGGTGCGCTTCCCCTTTCAGATTGACGTAGCCTGCCCGCTGACCCCGACACCAGAGCACCCAGTGTTGCTGATCCGGCCGCTCACGGCTGCTGACAAACCACTGCCGCTGCTGGCGGGGGGAGATGAGCGCCTGTTCGACCATCTGCAGCCGTACCTCATCCTGATTGCGCCAGCGCCTCAGTGTGGGCAAGTCCCACGGCTGAACCGGGCGCAGCTCGACACCATAACTCATGCTCAATACCACCCACTTCCCATCACTTGCCCATGTTATCGACCATAGCAGGGCGATTCCGTAGCAAAGCTCAATAATATAAGATGAAAACTCGGTATAATCTCAAAAATAATCAAAGAGTTGTCAGCAATTATCCGGGCGGGGATGCCAGATCCCGTCCCTCAGGGAGAGAGCACCATGGCCATCGCCATCATTCCAGCCCGGGGCGACAGCAAGCGCATTCCCCGCAAGAATATCCGCCCCTTCTGCGGCCAGCCCATGCTCGCCTACGCCATTCAGGCGGCCAGTGCAGCAGGCTGCTTCAGCCAAATTGTGGTCTCCACCGATGATGAGGAGATCGCCGACCTGGCCCGCCAACTCGGCGCCGAGGTGCCCTTCCTGCGCCCCGCCAGCCTGGCCGACGATCATACCGGCACCACCCCAGTGGTGATCGATGCCATCCGGCGACTCGACGATCTCGGCATGCAGGCGGAATACTACTGCTGCATCTATGCCACAGTGCCTCTCATTCAGGCCAGCGATCTGAGCGCCGCCCACGACCGCCTGCTCGCCAGCCAGGCGCCCTTCGTCTACACGGTGGCCGAATTCGGCTTCCCCATCCAGCGGGCGGTGCGCATGGACGCACAGGGCAGAGTCAGTCCCTTCTGGCCGGAGCAGATGGCGAAACGCTCTCAGGATCTGGAACCCGCCTACCAGGATGCCGGCCAGTTCTACTGGGGCAGCCGCACAGCCTGGCTGGGGGGTATCAGCCCGGTGGGCGGGGAAGGGATCGGCCATATTCTGCCAAGGCACAGGGTAGTCGACATAGATACGCCGGAAGACTGGCACCTGGCCGAACTGCTCTATCGGGTGCTGAGCCAGGATGGCGTTTAACGTCGCCTTCCGGCTCGATGCCGGAGCCGAAATCGGGCTGGGCCACCTGATGCGCTGCCTGGCTATCGCCGATCGGCTGCGGGCGGCAGGGGCCGAGTGCCACTTTCTCTGCCACGACCTGCCCGCACATCTGCTGCCGCTGCTGCGGCCCCATCACCATCATCCCCTGAGCGCGCTGGACGATGCCGGCCCCCTGTCCCAACTGCAGCCCGATTGGCTGGTGTTCGATCACTACCAAATTGACCACGTGGTCGAACAAAAATTGGCGGTCCACTGTGATCAGTTGCTGGTGATCGACGATCTGGCCGATCGCCCGCACCACTGCCAGTTGCTGCTGGATCAGGGACCACTGCGCACAGCCGCCGATTACCAACCGCTGATCCCGGCCGATTGCCGACTATTGCTTGGCACCGACTATGCCCTGCTGCGGCCCGCCTGTCGCCTGCTGGCACGACAACAAACCAGCCAGTGGCAGCGAGGCCTCATCTGCTTCGGCGGCGCCGACCCGGCCGGTGCCTGCCTCACTACCCTCAACAGTCTGGCCCGCTTGCCCTGGGCGCGAACCATTAGCTGGACCCTGGTAGCAGGCGGCGCCAACCCCTTCTGGCCCGAGCTGGAGCAGAGGGTGGCCGAGCTGTCCGAGCTCAAGATCGCGCTGCTGCGCCAGAGCGATCAGATGGCGCAGTTGATGAATCAGCACGACTTCGCCATCGGCGCTGCCGGCGGCATGACCTGGGAGCGGGCCTGTCTCGGCTTGCCGACCCTGGCGGTGCCCATAGTCGACAACCAGCAGTTCAACGACGAAGTGATAGCCCGCTTCCAGCTGGCCGAACGGCTGACGCTGGACGAGCTGGCCGAGCCGGCACGGCTCCTGCAGGCCTTGCAGCAACTGGAGCGACAGGCTGATGGCTATCGCCAGCGCGGCCAGCAACAGGTGGATGGCCTGGGGCTGGATCGTCTCACCGCCTGGCTGCTGCCCCAAGCCGATTATCAACTGATACCTGACGACCAGCAGTGGCGGTTCCAGCAGGATGACAAGCATCTGCTCACCCTGACCCTGTGCGGCCCGCAGCTGGTATGGCAGGCCCGGCAACCACTTCTGGCACAGGAGTGGCAAGAGCTGGCACATCACTTGCAAACAATTTTCTCCCAATTTCCCCTCTATCTTGCCGAGCCACCCAAGATAGCGCCCCCTGCCCCCTGGCAGCCGGCGCCGCAAGGCTGGCAACTTGGCACAGGAGCCTGACCACAGATGCAGATCGCCCATCAATCCATAGGCCCGGCGCAGGCGCCCTATGTGATCGCCGAACTCTCGGCCAACCACAATGGCAACTTGGAACGCGCGCTGGCCATCATGACCGCCGCCAAGGCAGCCGGAGCCAGTGCGGTCAAGCTGCAGACCTACCGACCCGACACCATCACCCTCAAAAGCGACAGGCCCGAGTTCCAGATCCACGGCGGTCTTTGGGATGGTCACAGCCTGTATGACCTCTATGAGTGGGCGCACACGCCGTGGGAGTGGCATCAGGCCCTGTTTGCCAAGGGACGCGAGCTGGGGTTGACGGTGTTCAGCAGCCCGTTCGATTTCAGCGCCGTGGATCTGCTGGAATCCCTCGACTGCCCGGCCTACAAGATTGCCTCCTTCGAGCTGGTAGACCTGCCCCTGATCCGCTACGCCGCCCAGACCGGCAAGCCGCTCATCATGTCCACCGGCATGGCCAACGAGGCCGAGATCGCCGCCGCCGTCGAGATGGCGCTCAAGCATGGCAGCGGCCAGCTGGCGCTGCTGCACTGCGTCAGCGGCTATCCGGCGCCCGCGGCCGAATACAACCTGCGCACCATCCCCATGCTGCGCCAGCGCTTTGGCGTCGAGGTCGGGCTCTCCGATCACACTCTGGGTTCGGCCACCGCCATCGCCGCCACCGCGCTCGGGGCGACCCTCATCGAGAAACACTTCACCCTGGCCCGCGCCGACGGCGGTCCGGATTGCGCCTTCTCCATGGAGCCTGCCGAACTCACCGAGCTCATTGCCTCGGTCAACACCGCCCATGCGGCGCTCGGAGTGGCCGACTACCAGCTCACCCAGAGCGAGCAGGGCAACCGCGCCTTTCGCCGCTCCCTCTATCTGGTCAAAGATATTACGGCCGGAGAGGCGCTCACCGCCTCCCACATCAAGTCGGTGCGTCCTGCCCTCGGCCTGCCTCCCGCCGATTACGATCGACTCATCGGCAAGCGGGTCAGTCGCGACATGGCAGCCAATCAGCCGCTGAGCTGGGAGTGGATAGACAAAGATGAGTGATGAACTGTTCGCCCAGCACGGCAGGCTTATCCGCCAGCGCTGGCCAGCCCTCTGGCCCCGCCTGCTGGCGCAGGACGTGGAGAGCATCCAGGCCGAGCTGACCGAAGGGCTGGGCTCGACCCTCAGCATCGACGGCATCCAGCTCACCAGTCGTCATGACAGGGTGAAAGAGGCCGAGCTGCAGGCGGCCAGCCTGCCCGAGGTCGCCGTGCTGCACCTCTACGGTACCGGGCTCGGCGATCTGCCGCGCGCCCTGCTGGGCCGCACCGGCCTCAAGCGGCTGGAAGTGAAGATCATGAATGGCGCCCTGTTTGCCCTGGTGCTGCGGCTGCTGGACCAGCAGGATTGGCTGGCAGATACCAGGGTCGAACTGATGATGGCGGGGGACGAGAGCGAGATCCGTCTGCCCTTCTTCGCCCTGCCGCCCGAGCTGCAGCTGGTGGAAGACGCCGCAGCCCGTATCCGGGACCGGCTGGTGAGTGAAATAGAGTTGCCGTTCGTCCTGGCCAGGTTCGATGCCGAGCACCCCGACATTACTAGGCGGCTAGCCGAAAACCGCGAGCTGCTGGCCGGTGATGGTGATGTGGCGACCCTGTTCGGTCTGGCCCGGGGCAAGCAGGCCCTTGTCGTGGCAAGCGGCCCGACCCTGCAGCACAACCTGGCCACCCTGCAGAAGCAGTTGCAGAGCCGTCGGCAGGACTACCTGCTGATCAGCGTCGATACTGCGCTGGCTTTTTTGCTGCGCCACGGCATCCGACCCGACATAGTGGTCACCATCGATGAGGCCATCTACGGCGACAGGCTGCCTGCCGCCCAGTCGGCCCAAACCACCCTGGTCTACTATCCCATGGTCCCTACGGCAGCCCTGCTGGCCTGGCAGGGGCCGCGCAAGGCAGCCTACTCCCGCAGTCCCATGTACCAGACGCTGAGGCAGGAGATCCCCAAGGGAACGCTGCACTCGGGCGGCAGCGTCATCCATCCCGCCGTCGACCTCGCCGTGCAGATGGGCTGCCAGCAGGTCATTCTGCTGGGAACGGATTTTGCCTTCCCCGGCGAGCTAACCCACTCCGGATGGGCGGATGGGGCGCTCGGCCCCAGAGCCAGCCAGGCGCTCAGCTGGACCCTCGATGGACACGGGCGGCGGGTCAAGACCAATCCGAACTTCTCCGCCTATCGCATCGAACTTGAACGATACATAGCGCGCCATCCCGAGGTACATTTCTGGAACAGCAGCCGTGAAGGGGCCGAGATAGCGGGTTGCAGCTACCACCAGGAGTACCTGTTATGAGGGATAGCCTGACAACCCGCATCAGGGCGCTGGCACACCAGTTTCGGCTGGGACAATCGGTCGCGGCGAGTCAAACCCTGCCCGTTTTGCTGCAGGAGGCTCTCACAGAACGAGGCTCCTTGCCCCCCGAGCTGATAGCCGCCCTGCTCCGCAGCCAGGAGCGGCAAGACTGGCTCGGGCTGGCCGATTACCTCGAATATGAGCTGGTGCATACCCTGACGGCCCCTTCCGCCCCCACCACAGCAGGAGATGTTTCATGATCAAGGCCACATCCAATTCATCTCGCAAGGAACTGTCACGCCGCCAAGCGTTCAGCTAATTTTGATCTCCAACCCACTGCCCGCAGCTGAGCTGCAGAACAACCAGTGCCTCTACCCGACATTCCGCACCTGATCAGGGATTTATTTTGGCTATGTCCCCATTACGTGTTGCATGGGGTGCCCCAGCGCCTCATGAAAACACGCTTTGATATTCATCCCCCTTCCGTAACGTTCCAGCATCCTGCGCCAACCCAGATAATTCCAGAGGTAATGGGTCACCACGCCATGGATGTCGTTACATCCATTATAAAAATCACAGGCAACATATTTACACCATATTGCCAACCGTATTTTCAGCTCTCGTGTACAGCTCTCGCTCTGACGGTAATGACCTGCAGCCTGATGGCTTTAGGCATAACTAAAAACCTCCACATGGTCATACGTTATGCCACTGAGCTCTATTGAATCGAATATCTCTTTATAGAAGCTGGATGCGATCACCAAGTTACTGATATGTGTGCCGTTAAGAATGCTATAATGGTCAACTTTCAAATTTACACCTGGGATAGTAAGATTAGACTTATTCCTATCTCCGTCAACAACAACTATTTTGGTATTACCCAACACATTTCGCTCTATTTCATTCAGAAGAATTACAGATGCGGATCCTGCTCCCCACCAAAAAACAGTATCTTTACCTCTAAGAAAGTCATTAACTCTCTCACGATATGATTCATAGCTATTTTTAATCCCCGTAAGATTTTCTATATATTTTCTCTTGTCGAACACGAGATTAATTTCGCGATATCGTACGTTTTCACTCTTAGTGAAAACAACTCTTAGATTGCCATTTTCAATGAAATAATCTATTATTTTTAAATAATTGGCTCGAGACAAAACTTGCATGAAATAAATATTATAATAGAATAAGTGTTGAATGTGAAAACCACCAAAGTTTGGTACCTCAATTACGATTTTCCCTGTCTTATTCAATGTTTCAGACATTAATCTAAAAATTGAGAATGGGTCTTCAAAATGCTCGAACACATGCATAAGATAATAGCCATCGATTTTATTCTTAGCATGACTGGCATCAAAATAACCTTTTATGACATTGAGTCCCAATGCCTTCGCACTATCAGCCTGAGGGCCTGGCTCAATTCCCGTCACATTCGAAAAGCCAACATCTCTGAGTTTTTTCAAAAGATACCCTTCCGAACAACCAATTTCTATTATTTCATCATTTACACTAAAATTCTTTCTGATAGTATTAATCATTCCATCATATTTAGTAACGCCAATATTATTTAGCGGGGAAATATATGAATAGTTATCATATATCTCAGTTAACTCTTCCGAGGATAATTTCTTCGACGCAAAGCCGACTAGGCAATCCTTGCAAGCACTAATCTGCATATCTGCCACTTTCACAGGAAAACTGCCAGAATATGCAGATAGGACTGTTGGCATTTTTCGCTCAAGAAAAATCAATGTGTTATCACTGTGACAATATGGGCACTTCATAATTCTTTCCTTAAAGCATGACCAAGGTAGATAAAGTGGCATTTTTCTGTCATACAAGACATGTGATATTCGATAAGGAGTTGAGGTATGAACACTATCGTATTTACCAACCCCATACACTCCAAGTAATTATTATTTTGTAAGTGCATTTTCAAGAACGGGGCTATGTTGACGTAGCAACCCCGCGTCAAGAAGTGATCTAGCGAGTGGCACCACCCGCCAGAAAGGCACCTTGATGGTCTCGGCGATCTCGAACAGGGTCAGCTGGCCATCGCTGTAGGCCAGCAGATTCATCATCTCCCTCACCTGCCAACCGGAATAGCGGGTCGACAGATCCGGATAGAGACCCCGTTTGCCCAGCTGGGGCTCTCCCAGCACTGTCACCTCGCAACGCTCATCCAGTTCCAGACACTCGATAGCCCGGCGCAGCGCCAGGAAACCGCCCGCCAGACCGGCAGGGGTCACCAGCGAGAGATCATCGAGCGAAGTGTGGTACTCGGCATAGCAGCCATATTTGCTGCGCATCAGGGTAGTGACCGGCAGGTCGATGCCGGGGGCGCACAGCTGGCGCTCGTTGGAGCCTCGCTCCAGGAAGCTGTAAGCCTTGTAACCCGGCGCCAGGTGGCCCAGCACATGACGGCCGATGCGATCGGCCAGCGTGTTGCCCTGGCGTGAGGGCAGGAAGGAGTAGCTGCGCTCATCTCCCAGGCAGGTCAGGTTGAAACCGGCCAGGGTGTGCTGCTTGAGGTGGTCCAGATGGCGGGAGAGATAGACGATGGCCCCCAGGGTTTCAGGCACCAGCATCAATCGATAGCTGTAACGGCGCTTTGGCAGGGAGGCGAGCCAGGCCATCAGGAAGACACCGACACAGGGGCCTGACAGCTCGTTGTTGGCCATGGAGGGGTGGCAGGTGTAGCTGGACAGCAGTATCTCCTGCTCGCTCTCTCCCGGCAGCACCCACTCGCCATAAGTGAGCGAGCCCGGCGCCAGGCTGGCGTCGATCACCACCTCATAATCCCCCTCCGGCAGCGCCTCACGCACCTTGTGCGGCAGGCAGAAGCCCCAGCGACGCTTGTAGTAGGAGGTGACATAAGGGATGGCATCCGGCATGTCGGGCAAGGAGTGCAGATGAGGCTGCAGTTCGGCTAGGGAAAGGGTGCAGCGCACCGGCTCCGAGTAGCCCACCAGATGCAGGTTGTGATCCTTGAAATCCACCACCTTGCGACCGTCCGGCCCCACTATGTAGGCCTGCTGTACGTTCCACTCATCGGGCACTGTCCAGTCGAAACATTCGGTGCCGCTGGCCACCTCCCGGATCTGCAGATCAGGCAGGCAGTGCTGGCGGATCAGGGCCAGAGTCTGGCGCACGCCATCACCTGTCAGGCTGCGGTTGAGGGGGAACAACACCTCCATCAATCGATAGATACACTCCCCAACGAGCGGGCTATTGTGCCAGTCCTCTGGTAACTCAAAACATGATGCTGTCATAATCTTCCAGACTGAAGGATTTCTGGTTTACCAGACTCCCCTTGAAATAACCAAGTGGGCATTACTTGCCAGCCGTTATTAATGCATAGGCATCATGGGCCAGCAGATCACGGGCTGCCGCCATAAAGTCTTTACATGACATAGCCCAGACTGGAATCCGGCCACACAGTGTTTGGTGCCACTGGCCCCGCGTCTCCAACAGAGTGACCAAACGGGTCAAATCACTGTCACTTCTTATTGCCAAGTCGCGGACAAAATATCGGCCAGACCATCTTTCAGGTGATGAGCCAATGACGATATCTCCTTCAAATTCTTTGAAGTATCTATATTTTACACCCAGCTGCTGCTCGAGATAATGGGCGAAAGTTACTCGAACAGGATAACAGCCCAATCCCAGCAACCAGCCATCCTGCTCCGCCAGCCAGCCAAACGGGCTCTCCTGACCGAAGCAGTCGTGACACTCACGGGCCGCAAGCTCGGCCCCGTGGGGGCCACTGATGGCAAAGCTGAAGATGGGATCCAGTGTGCGGACCACCCCGTCACGCTGCCTGAACACCTCCGTCATCAGTCCCACCTTGCTCGGGGTGGCTGCCGGGTCGAAACACTCGCCCGCCATTGGGCTGTAGGTGAAGGTCGGCACCAGCAGATCCCCCCCCAGCCACTGCTCCAGGTGCATCCAGAAAGCGGCTATCCCCTGGGCATTGCCCATACCGGGAAACTGGGCCACGACCATGGCATCCGAGTGCACCATGAGGGCGCTCCCCTTGGGGATCCCCAGCTCGCTCAGCGCCTGTTCGATGGCCTGTTTCACTCGGCAACCCCTTTGCGCAGCAGAGCCTGTCTGATATCGGCCAGGCTCTTCAGCTCGGCCAGCTCCTGCGGTTCGAACCGCACGGCAAAGTGCTGCTCGATGAGCAGCAGCAGATTGAAGTGTCCCAGGGAGTCCCACTCGGGAAAGCTGCCGAGGCCGAGGGCGGCCTGCTCGTTGATGCTGGCCTGGGGAAATTGCTGGCGAACCAGCGCGATGAGGTCATTCATTGGCATAAAACTCCAGAAACGGGAGAGAAAGAGAGGGGAGATCCAGGCAGAGGAACATCTCGTCCACCAGCGGCGTCAATCCCGCTGGAGTGGTTATCGGCCGGGTCGGCAGGGTCGCCAGAAAATCCCGCGCCGGCTGGTTGCGATCCGTGGGCACCAGACTTATCACCAGTTGGTCAACGCCTTTTGCCATCAGTCGGGCAGCCAGCTGTGCAAGCAGCCAGTGTTCGAAGCCTCGCCCCAGCACCCGACAGCTGATGGCCAGGGTATCGAGCAGCACGGCCCCCTCATTGAGGGGGCGTAGCACCAGCAGGGCCGTCATGCCGTGATCGGCAAACTTGTCCTGCAGCGAGGCCAGCCAGACCTCGCCCTGCGTACTGGCAAGCTGTGCCAGCTCACCCGCCTGATAACGCCGGGCGGAGAGATTGAACTGGTTGGTCTTCTGGCTCAGCTGCTCGGCCCGCAGCTGGTTGCTTTGGGAGAGTGGCTGCCAGCTCGCCCGCAGCCCCAACTGTTGCAAGAAGGCTTGTTCGTCGCCCAGTTGCTGGCGCACTGCATTCGCCTCTGCCTGTGCCTGATAGGAGCCTTGGCGCAAGCCGTCATCCCGGCTCTGGTGGCGGCTTTGCAGCTCGGCGAGCGTCATCAGCGCATCGGGCCAACCCCAGATCTCGGCGGGGGGCGTGATGACGGTGACCTCGGGGCAATTGGCACGCACCTCGGCACGCTCCAGCTCGCTGTCATCCCAGAACACCAGACTGTCCAGCCCCACATTGAGCCGCGCGGCCAGGCGCCGCAGGCCGGCTGACTTGGACTCCCAGCCAATCTCGGCCGCGGCTATGTGCCGGCGCTCAAGCACCATGCCCTGGTGCTGATCGAACAGCCGCCACACATCGTCGGCCAGATTCTTGGAGCAGAGCGCCAATATGACGCCCTGCCCATGCCAGTAAATGGCCGCCTGCTGGAAGGCTTGATAGAGGCGCCCCACCCCATCCTGCCCCAGCAGGACGCCACCCACGCCATCTTCGCCGACCACGCCACCCCAGAGGGTATTGTCGCAATCGAGCACCAGCACCTTGTGAGCTGGCCTGTGCAGCCGCTGCAGCAAGGGAGCAATCCACTGAGCCAGACTGGCCAACCCGGCCATCGAGAAGGGACAGGACATCAGATAGTGATTGCGGTTGTCGAAACAGTGGTGGCGACCCTGCTGTTGCAACCAGAGCGGCAGGTGCAAGTCATCCAGGCCGGGATACTGCTGCCGCAAATGGGCAAGCTGACGCTCACATTCATGGGCCAGACAGGCAAGCGCTGAGGGCGCAGCCCCAAATACGGAGACAGGGGAACGACTGCAGACCCCGACCAGCAGGTGATCCTGCTGTCGACGCTGCAAACGCTGTTGCAGGGGCTGACAGAGTGATTCGACGAAGGCGGCCACAGCCAGCTGTTGCGCCTCTTGTGCCAAACCGCTCCACGCTACCAGCGTCTGTGCCGGCACCAGATCTTCCCACAGCCAGATGATGATGTGAGTCTGGGGGGCAACCGCTTCAGATGGATTCATCAGGGTTTGCAGCCACTGCCCATGGGGCGCGACCTGCACCTCGCCATGGACAGCCAGCGACCGCCAGGCCAGATTGCCCGGCATCAAGAATGAACTGCCACTGAGATGAATCGTCGTCATGACTTCCCCCGCTCCGCTATCGGCGCCATCCAGATTGCAATGGCATGGCTGGATCGTCTTTGATCTTCCCAAAAAATAAAAGCCTTTTCAGCCACTTGGTCAGTAATTGATGCTGACGTAGGGCACCTCTTCCACCTGCCACAACTGCTTGAGGTAGACGGTCAGCACGAAGAAGAAGTTGGCCAGCAGGTTGGCGAAGCGATAGAGGATGGGATCGAAGCGGACGCCGCTCTCTTCGAGGCGCACCAGCAGGCGAACCACCTTCTTGCTGCCGCAGCGGCACAGGTGCAGGGTGGGGATGGGCTGCGGGCCACGAGGCAAGACAAAACCCGTGACCCGACCGCGGCTCGCCTCGTTGTAGTGGTCATACCGCGTTTTCAACCACGCCAGATCCTCTTCAAAAATACCGAGCTTGCCCCGTACCGAACCGTTGAGGTTGTAGATGAGTCGCTGCAGGGCCCCCAGGTCGGCCACCATCTCGCGGGTCTCTTCTTCCGGAGGCTGCTGGGCGAGCACGGCCCCCACCTGACAGCAAAGCTCGTCGGTGGCTATCTCGTAATCACACTGGAACTGGGTTTCGAAGATGAAGGGGTAGCAGAGCTCGCGCTTGTCTCTTGGCTTCTTGGGATTCGGGTTCATGGGCTGACCGGATTGGGAAAAGAGCCAGTTTGCCAGCCCCCGGAGGAGCTGGCAAACGGCAGCTTATGGCTTGAACCTGGCGATGGCGGCTCAGACGCTCTTGCTGGCGGGCTCGGTCGCAGGCTGGAACTGGCCTATCATTCGCAGCGCCTCCAGCATCCGCTGGTTGAAGCTGGTAAAGCTGTTGACCTGAGCCGGTTCGTTCTGGCCACGGGCCGCCAGCACCGCAGGGGTCAGTGCCTGCTGTTGCGATTCCGGCAACAGGGTATCCGCCTGTTGCTGTACCTGATTCAGCTTGGGCAGGTAATCCGCCAGCGGCTTGAGGAGATCCTGCAGGGAGCTGGCCCCCTGGTAGGTCTGGCTCAGCTTGACGCTCTGCTTGAGCTTGAGGGAGTAGGAGGCCAGCTGGCTGTCATCCAGCTTCAGCTCGCCCGCCTTCTTCAACAGGTCCTCGAAATTGCCGGAGAAGAAGTTTCCCGCCAGATCGTCGATTCCCTTGATCAGCTTGCCGATGGAATCCATCTCGTCGCTGCTGAGATCCCCCTCCAGCGAGAAGCTGAAGCTCTGGCTCGACTTGAGGCTGAACTGACTGCCACTCTCGCTGTTCTCGGATTTGACCTGCCAGCTGTCGTTGAAGCGCAGTACCACCTTGTCCCCATCCTTGGTCTGGATCTCCAGGTATCCCTGCTGACGGCTGGCCATCTCGGCCGCTCCCATCTCGGTGGTGGAGACCTTGCCAAAGAACTCTTTCTCGAACTCCTCAAGCCCGTCCTGAATCAGCTTGTAGCTCTGATCGATGCCGGTCTTGATGTCTTCGTTCTCGGTGGCCCAGTCACCCAGCTGCTCCCTGGCGGCACCAAATCCCATGTCCACGCCCTTGCGGGCCTGTTCCATCATTTCGGTCAGGTCATCATCGGACTTGCCGTCCGCACGGGCGGCGCCAAGCCGTCCTGTGATGAACTGCAACACATTGTCTGCCACCGACTGGAAGTCGAACAGGGTCTCGGGGGTGACCACCTCCGGCTCTTTTGCCTTGGGCGCCTGATAGCGCTGACCGTTGATCTCCAGCGCAAACTGCAACGCCTGCTGTACCAGTACCTGCGCCCACTTGGGCGGTTGGTGCAAGGAGACTTCTTCCCCGCTGCTGGCCTGCTTCTCTTGTGCCTGTTGGGGTGCCTTGGGCGAAACGCCCACTCCCTTGGGTTGGGCTGAGCCCACGCCGTCGATTTGCATAATGTGTCCTCCCACCATGCCTGTAGATCAGGTATCGGCCTGATTGAACACTTCTTGACCACAAAATACTGGACAATCTGCGGCTGGCTTTTAAAATCGGGCCCCTTTGGGTGGCCTGCTGCCTTCCCCCCGATTTCGACCCGGCCCTGCCGGTGTGCATGTGAGGTATATCATGACCCAAATCCAGCAAGCTGGCGCCGACTCCCAGGCCCTGCGGACCCCCGCCGACTATCAGGCCCAGCTCGACGAAAAGCGCGAGCGACTCACCCAACTGTTTGCCGGCTTCAATCCTCCCGCGCTGGAGGTGCATGCCTCACCCGCCGAGCATTACCGGATGCGCGCCGAATTTCGCATCTGGCACGAAGGGGATGACCTCTTCCATTGCATGTATGCCCAGGCCACCAAGGAGATCATCCGGGTCGATCACTTCCCCACCGCCAGCCTTCTGATCAACCAGCTGATGCCGGTGCTGCTGGCAGGGCTGCGCCCGCACTTCGTGCTGCGTCGCAAGCTGTTCCAGATCGATTACCTCTCGACCCAATCCGGCCAGATCATCGTGAGCCTGCTCTACCATCGCAAACTCGAAGCCGAATGGCAGCAAGCCGCCGAGACGCTGCAAGCCGATCTGCGGGCTCAGGGGTTCGACCTGCGGCTGATTGGCCGTGCCCACAAGCAGAAGATCTGTCTGGGCGATGACTTCGTCATCGAGCAGCTCAACGTGGCCGGCCGCCAGCTCACCTACAAGCAGGTGGAGAACAGCTTCACCCAGCCCAACGCCGCCATCAATGAGCAGATGCTGGGCTGGGCGCTGGATGTGACCAGGGGGAGCGAAGGCGACTTGCTGGAGCTCTACTGCGGCAACGGCAACTTCTCCATCGCCCTGGCCCAGAATTTCCGCAAGGTGCTGGCCACCGAGATCGCCAAGCCGAGCGTCGACTCCGCCCAGTTCAACATCGCCGCCAACGGCATCGACAACCTGATCATACTGCGCATGTCGGCCGAAGAGTTCACCATGGCGATGCGCGGCGAGCGGGAGTTCAACCGCCTCAAGGGAGTCGATCTCAAGAGTTACCAGTGCAACACCATCTTCGTCGATCCGCCCCGCGCCGGTCTCGACGATACCACTGTCAAACTGGTGCAGGAGTACGACAACATCCTCTACATCTCCTGCAACCCGGAGACACTGCAGGCCAACATGGCGGTGCTGGGCGAGACCCACGAAGTCGCCCGCTTCGCCCTGTTTGACCAGTTCCCCTGGACCCATCACATGGAAGCCGGGGTCTACCTGAAGCGCAAGGCAGGCTGATTCGACGGGTCTCCAGGACCGGCGTGACAACAGGGCCCAAGGGCCCTGTTTGATTAGTTATCCCGGTGCACGCCACGCGGGGAGCCGGTATGCTGGCAGGCGCGCATCCGCGCCACTGCCAGGGTGTCACGCCACAATGCAACGCATTCTTTTTGTTGAAGATGATCCCGAAATAGGCCAGCTCATCAGCAGCTGGCTTGCCCGCCACGACATTGACGTGCTGCTGGAGCCCAGAGGCGACATGGCACTTGCCAGAATCGAAGCCGAGCAACCAGACTTGGTGCTGCTCGACATCATGCTGCCTGGACAGGATGGCCTCTCCCTGTGCCGGGATCTGCGGCCGCGCTTCAAGGGCCCCATCGTCATGCTCACCTCCCTCGACAGCGACATGAACCAGATCCTGAGTCTGGAGCTGGGAGCCAACGACTACATCCTCAAGACAACGCCGCCCCCTGTGCTGCTGGCCCGGCTGCGGGTCCAGTTCCGCCAGCAGGGACAGGCACCGCAAGCAGCCGTGGCCAATACGCCGCCCCAGCGCCTGCAGTTCGGCCGCTTGCGGATCGACGGGCCGGGCCGGGACGTTCGGCTCGATGGCGACAGCATCCCCCTCTCCACCGCCGACTTCGACCTCTTGTGGGAGCTGGCCTGCCATGCGGGCCAGATCCTGGGACGGGAGGCGCTGTTTCGCAGCCTGCGTGGCCGCGACTACGACGGCCAGGATCGCAGCATGGATGTGGCCATCTCCCGCCTGCGCCGCAAGCTGGGGGATGACAGCAACAACCCGACCCGCATCAAGACGGTGCGCCAGAAAGGCTATCTGCTGGTGCCCCACGCCTGGGAATAATAGGGCCATCCGCCACTGACCACGGGAGAGCACACCCAATGCGCCGTCTGTTTATCCAGTTCTACCTGCTGCTGATCGGCTGTTTCACCCTGGCCATACTGCTGGTCGGCCTTGTCTATCAGGTCAGCGCCGAGCGGGCGGGCGACCGCTATCTGGAGCGGATGATGCAAGGCTCCCTCGGTCTGCTCACCGGCGAACTGGCGCGATTGCCGCCAGAGCGCTGGCCCGTGCGCATGGCGGAGCAGAGTCGCCAGCTCACCCTGCCGCTGCAGATCGGCGCCCTCGCCAACCAGCCGCTGGCCAAGGAGGATCAGGCCTTTCTCGAGGCGGGCAACATAGTCATCGTCGAAGGGGATGACACCTTCCTGCAGCGCATCCCGGGCACCGATCAAGTGCTGATCGTCGGCCCAGTGCCCTATCTCTCCTATCTGCACGAGCTGCACTGGGTCGATGTGGGGCTGCTGCTGGCCATAGGTCTCTCCCTCGGTCTGCCGATCCTGCTCTGGCTGCGCCCGCACTGGCGTGGCCTGCAACGGCTCGAACAAACCGCCCGCCGGGTTGGTGACGGGGATCTCTCCAGCCGCACCGGCCTGCCGCCCGGCAGCAGCCTGGGCCGGGTGGGACGCACTTTCGATCAGATGACGGAGCAGCTGCAAGCCATGCTGGCCAGTCGCAAACAGCTGACCGATGCCATCGCCCACGAACTGCGCACCCCGCTGGTCAGGCTGCGCTACCGGCTCGCCATGCTGGACCCGCAACCATCGGCAGCGGAACAACAGGGGCTGGAGCGCGATCTGGGGGCACTGGACGCCCTCATCGAGGAGATGCTCACCTACGCCAGGCTGGATCGTCCCGAGCTGCCGTTGCAATGCAGCGAGCTGGATCTGGCCAGCTGGGCCGGCAGCCGCCTACCGGACTGGCAGGCGCTGCTGCCAGAAAAACGACTCGACTTGGTGTGTCCCACCCATCCCCTGCCCTGGCGCGGCGATCCCCGCCTGCTGGATCGGGCGCTGGAGAACCTCATCGGCAACGCCCTGCGCCACGCCACCTGCCGGGTGACCCTCGCCATGAGCCAGCAGCAGGATCACTATCTGCTGGAGGTGACCGACGACGGCCCCGGCATAGATCCGGCGCTGGCGCCCCAGATCTTTGAGCCCTTCGTGCGGCTGGATCAGAGCCGGGATCGCCGTACCGGCGGCGCCGGTCTCGGCCTCGCCATAGTGCGCAGCATAGCCCGCCACCACTGTGGTGAGGTGCAGTTGCTGCCCAGTGCAGTCGGCGCCCGCTTCTGCCTCAGGCTGCCTGTACATTTGGATACAAACCGTCACCAGTCGCTCACTGAACCGCCAGCGGAACAGCCCTAGGATGAAGTCATGGAGAAAAGCTCCATGTCATCAACCCGAATGAGGAACTGGAATATGAACAAGCTGATCCCCCTGAGCCTGGCCGCTGTCTTCGCCCTGACCTCCGGCTTCACCATGGCAGCAACCCCCACCAAGGCAGCCGCCCCTCAGGCGACCCAGACCAAGGTGGTGAAAAAGCATCACAAGGCCACTCATGCCAAGGCACCGGCCGCCAAGGTCGCTCCCAAGACCAAATAACGACGCATCAAGCTTCCCGTAACAAAAAGGGGCCCCATCATGGGGCCCCTTCTGTCGTGGTCGGCATGGTGCCGCAGACTTATTCCAGCATGTAGTCTGCCGGCAGAGCGACGCGCGCCACGCCGGAGGTTACCGCCGCCAGCGCCACGGCACGGGCCACCCGTGGCAGCAGACGGGCATCCATCGGCTTGGGAATGACGTAATCCTTGCCGAAGGAAAGCGCGCTCACCCCTGCTGCGGTCAGCACCTCGGCCGGTACAGGCTCCTTCACCAGACCGCGGATCGCCTCGACCGCGGCTATCTTCATGGCATCGTTGATGCGACTGGCGCGGGCGTCCAGCGCGCCGCGGAAGATGAAGGGGAAGCAGAGCACATTGTTGATCTGGTTCGGATAATCGGAGCGGCCCGTGCCCATGATGAGGTCATCACGCACCGAGTGGGCCAGGGACGGCTTGATCTCGGGATCCGGGTTGGAGCAGGCAAAGATGACCGGATTGGGGGCCATCAGTGCCACCGCTTCGGCGGGCAGCACATCCGGACCGGACACACCGACAAACACATCCGCCCCTTCAATCACATCCATCAGGGTGCGCAGCGGCGTATCGTTGGCAAAGCGCTGCTTGTACTGGTTCAGATCGCTGCGGCCCGTGTGGATCACTCCCTGGCGGTCGAGCATGAAGATGTTGTGTGGCGCGGCGCCGCACTTGATCAGCAGATCCATGCAGGCAGTGGCCGCAGCCCCCGCCCCCATGCAGACGATGCGACTCTGTTCGATGCGCTTGCCCTGCACTTCCAGCGCATTGAGCAGACCGGCGGCGGTAACGATGGCGGTACCGTGCTGGTCATCATGGAACACGGGAATATCGCAGCGCGCGATCAGCGCCTCTTCGATCTCGAAGCACTCCGGCGCCTTGATGTCTTCCAGATTGATGCCACCGAAGGTGTCGGCGATGGCCGCCACAGTGTCGATGAACTGCTGGCTGGTCTCGTGCTTCACCTCTATGTCGATGGCATCTATGCCGGCAAAGCGCTTGAACAGCAGGGCCTTGCCCTCCATCACCGGCTTGGAAGCCAGCGGGCCCAGATTGCCCAGCCCCAGTATGGCGGTACCGTTGGAGATGACGGCCACCAGGTTGCCCTTGCCGGTGTAGCGGTAGGCATCATCGGGATTGGCGGCGATCTCGCGCACCGGCTCGGCCACACCCGGGCTGTAGGCCAGCGCCAGATCGTGGGCTGTCTCGGCGGGCTTGGTGAGGGCGATGGCAATTTTGCCCGGCACGGGCTGAGCGTGGTAATCGAGTGCTTCTTGACGCAGATCGGACATGGGGGACCCCGATACGGAAGTGAATGATGTGGTGCATTGGCTCGCGACAGGCGAGGGCTGGAGATCATAAAGAAAACCGCCGGCCTTTCACAGAGGAAAGTATCGTCGGCAGCCAATGACAATTCAGTAATTAGCACGTCATGCTAACTTGAAGTACCCATTTAGTTATAGATATGGTTTCATCCCATCACAGGGAGGCCTGCTTTGGCTTCTGCCTGTCTGGCGATGGCCTCCGTCATCCCCTGAAAGATGAAGAGATGAAACGGCAGCATGGCAAGCCAGTAGGCCAGTCCCCAGGCCCCCTGGGGATGCCAGTGGGCAGTGACCCTGATCCGGGTCAGACCGGACTCCTCCGGCAGGATATTGAATGCCAGTCGCCCCACCCCGGGCGCCTTCATGTTGAACAGCAGATCCAGCCTGCGCCCTTCGTCCACCCCCAGGATCTGCCAGGAGTCCAGCATGTCCCCCTTCACGAAGCGATCCGGGTTGGTGCGACCACGAGTACGGGCCGGGCCGCCGATCAGGTGATCCATCCACTCGCGCACCACCCACAGTTCGTTCATGTAGAAGTAGCGTTGCTCCCCCCCCAACTGCTGCAATACCTGCCACACCACCTCTGGCGAGGCGAGACAAATGGCCTCCCCGCTGGCGGTACGGTCATAGAAGCCGTACTCGGGATGGCGCCAGCGCAAGCCCAGCGGCGTCTCCTCCCCCTGCTGCTCGGCACCGAGCTTCTGCTCCAGCGCCAGACTCTCCGCCAGCGCCTCGTCAAAACTGAGCAGTGTCTGGGGCAGCAAGGCCCGCAGCGGGCCATCATCGGCAGGGATATCGTGCTTGAGGCCACCCACCAGCGCCTTGGCCACCGGCTGCGGCACAGAAGTGACGAATTGCAGCCACCAGGCAGAAAGCTTGGGGCTCAGGAAGGGGATGGGAATAATGGGGCAGCGCTTGCCGATATGGGCGGCAAACTTCTGCAACTGCTGCTGGTAGCTGAGCAGCTCGGGGCCAACGGCATTGAGCACCTGGCCATCCACCCCCTCAACTTCCACCAGCCCGCCCAGATAGTGCAACAGATTGGAGAGGGCGATGGGAGGCGTGCGAGAGCGCACCCACTTGGGGGTCACCATCATGGGCAGGTTGAACACCAGATCCCGCATCACCTCGAAGGCAGCCGAGCCCGGCCCTATGATGATGCCGGAGCGCAACTCCACCGTCGGTACACCCGAGTCACGAAATAGTTCACCACAATAGCGGCGGGAGTTGAGATGACGACTGTTGCACTGCTCGGGCTGAATGGCACCCAGATAGATGATGCGGCGCACCCCGGCGGCGCGGGCGGCGGCGGCAAAGTTCTTCACTCCCTGCTGCTCCAGCCGGTGAAAATCGGCGCCAGCCCCCATGGCGTGGACCAGATAGAAGACGGTGTCTATGTTCGCCAGCGCAGGCAGCAGTGTGATGGGCTTGAGACTGTCGGCAAAGCGAAACTCCACGCCCTGCGGCAGGCGGCAGGGGCGACGAGCGCCAGCGATCACCCGATAACCCAGCCCTTGCAGGTGAGGGACCAGATAGGAACCGATATAACCCGCGGCTCCCATCACCAGACAATTTCGCATTGGCACTCCTCCCGTATTGTTCATGCTCACCATGAAGGTGCTGTCATCGACAGACATGCATCTCCCTTGATTGAGCCAACACCATAGGGCAAACCGGTTCAATACAAAACGTCGACCAATGAAAAAGGCGCCCGATGGGCGCCTTTTTCAGAATTCTTCAGAAGTAAGATTACTTCTTGGCAGTCAAGCCACCGAAACGCTTGTTGAACTTGTCTACACGGCCGCCGCTAGAAACTTCTTTCTGCTTGCCGGTATAGAACGGGTGGCATGCGGAGCACACGTCCAGGTTCAGATCTTTACCCATGGTAGAGAAAGTGTTGATGACGTTACCGCAAGAGCACTTGGCGGTGATGGCTACGTACTCGGGATGGATACCAGCTTTCATGGACAACCTCAATTATCAGGCCGTGTCGCTATCCGATCTTCTGTCGGACACCACACGATTGTTGAACACAGTTTCAAAGGCTGCGAATAATATAGGAAATGCCTGAGATCAGGCAAGTGGCTTCGCAGAAAAAATAGGCAATCCCTGGTGAATTCTTCCCAAACGCTGGATCTGGTTCGTGTCGCTGTCCCGGTACCGTTACGCCGTCACTTCGACTATCTCTCTCCCTTGCCCCTGCCTGAGCCCGGCTGTCGGGTCGAGATCCCCTTCGGTCCCCAGACGCTGGTCGGGCTGGTGGTCGACCATCCGGCCGAGAGCCAGGTGCCCAGAGCCAAGTTGAAACCCTTGAAAAGGGTGCTCGACAGCACGCCAGTGCTGGGGCCGGACATACTGGCGCTGATGAACTGGAGCGCAAACTACTACCAGCATCCGCTGGGAGAGGTGCTGCCCCACGCTCTGCCGGTGCTGGTACGCAAGGGGGAGCCAGCCGCCTATCGGGAGCTGGAGTTCTGGTTTGCCACGCAAGCCGGGATGGATATGGACCTCAATGAGCTAAAGCGGGCTGCCAAGCAGCAACAGACCCTCGCACTGCTGCGCAAGGGGCCGCAAACCCCGTCCGCCCTCAAGCAGGAGGAGATTCAGAGCGCGGCGCTCACGGCGCTGGAGAAGAAGGGCCTGCTGGAGAAACGCAGCCTGGAGCCGAGTCACGATAGTGACTGGGCGACGCACTTTGACGCGGGAGAAGGGCTGCGCCTCAACGGCGAGCAGGCGCTGGCGGTATCCGCCGTCACCAGCCAGAGCGACCAGTTCGGCGCCTTCCTGCTGGACGGCATCACGGGGTCAGGCAAGACAGAGGTTTACCTCAGCATTCTCGAACCCCTGCTCAAGGCGGGCAAGCAGGCGCTGGTGATGGTGCCGGAGATTGGCTTGACCCCCCAGACCATCAACCGCTTCCGCCGCCGCTTCAAGGTGCCTGTGGTGGCGATGAACTCCGCCATGAATGACAGGGAGCGGCTCGATGCCTGGCTCGCCTGCCGCGATGGCGGCGCCGCCATCCTGATAGGGACCCGTTCCGCCGTCTTCACCCCGTTCAAGAACCTCGGCATCATCATCATCGACGAGGAACACGACGGCTCCTTCAAGCAGCAGGACGGCTTTCGCTACCACGCTCGGGATCTCGCCGTGATGCGGGCCCATCGCGCCGGCATTCCCATCCTGCTCGGCTCGGCCACCCCGTCGCTGGAGACGTTGCACAACGCCAGAACCGGCAAGTATCACCACCTCAGCCTGACCCGCCGCGCCGGCAACGCCCAGACTGCCCGTCAGGTGATCCTGGACATCAAGAGCGTTCGACTGCAGGCCGGGCTCTCCCCCCAGCTGGAGCAATTGATGGCGGAGCACCTGGCGGCAGGCAATCAGGTGATGCTGTTTCTCAACCGGCGCGGCTATGCCCCGTCGCTGATCTGCCACCAGTGTGGCTGGAGCGCCGCCTGCGAGCGCTGTGACGCCTGGTACACCTGGCATCAGGCAGGGCGTCGCCTGCACTGCCACCACTGCGACAGCGTGCGCCCCCTGCCCCACAGCTGCCCCGAGTGCGGCAGCAACGAGCTGATAGGCTCAGGGGTGGGCACAGAACAGCTTGAGCAGCTGCTCACCACGGTTTTCCCCCAATACCCCGTAGTGCGCATCGACAGAGACAACACCCGCCGTAAAGGGGAGCTGGAGACCCATCTCGGCGACATCAAGGCGGGCAAGTACAAGATCCTGATCGGCACCCAGATGCTGGCCAAGGGCCACCACTTCCCGGATGTGACGCTAGTGGGCCTGCTGGATGTGGATGGTGCCCTGTTCAGCGCCGATTTTCGCGCCGCCGAGAAGCTGGCCCAGCTCTACACCCAGGTGGCGGGTCGCGCAGGTCGTGCCAGCAAGCCCGGTCTGGTGGTGTTGCAGAGCCACCACCCGGAACATGCCCTGTTGCAGGATCTGACCCAGAACGGCTACGGCCACTTCGCCGACACAGCGCTGAAAGAGCGTCACCTGCTGGGGTTGCCACCGTTCAGCTATCAGGGGCTGTTTCGGGCCGAGGCCAATGGCCGTGACGAGGTACAGCTGTTTCTCGCTCGCCTCGCAGATACGCTGCGCAGCGCCCGTTACCCCCACGTGCAGGTACTGGGGCCCATCAGCGGCTTCATGGAACGCAAGGCGGGCAAGTTCCGGATGCAGTTGCTGGTGCAGGGGCCGAACCGGGCCCCGCTGGCACAACTGATGGATTGGGCGGTCAAGGAGCTGGACGGCTGGCCCGAGACCAAGAAGGTGCGCTGGAGTCTGGATATAGACCCCACCGAGCTGAACTGAACCAATTCGTATATTGCTCAAGCGCTGACGGCGACTCGCCAGAAGTGGTGGCTCGCGATCCCGCGATTCGCCAGCCTGGGTCCGGGTTCAGACCCGCAGATCGATCTGCTGCACCCAGCCCCCCTTGCCCTGCTCGGTGAGGTAGAGGCCGGATTGGCGCAAGACCCCCTGATTGCCGCTCTCCCCCAGATGGTTGAAGGGCGTATCGAGGGGGCGCAGCAGTATGGCACCTATCCCAAGCTCCACCAGGGCGATGGGGGCATGATCCGGGTGCCAGAACTGCAGGGCAGAGAAGTGGCTGTCTCGTTCATCCAGTACGCCGTTGCCATCTTCATCCAGCGCCGCCAGCTCACCAAAACCGTTGCCGGAACGGGCACCGAACAGCTCGCCACCATCGTCTATGGCGCCGTTGCCATTGCGATCCAGCGCCACGAAACCGCTGCCTTCGCTCAAACCCGGCAGGCTGTCATCCTTGCCATCCTGATCGATATCGAAGTTGACCCTTGCCTCGGTCAGATCGGCTATCTTGCCATCCAGACTGAGCACCAGCGGGTCTTTCAGGGCATTGAGGGTGGTGCGGCGCTGACTCACTTCAAGCTGCCGCCAGTCGAGTACAAAGCCGAGATCGAGCTGCAGGGTCTGGCCGTCACTGGTCTGCACGCTGGCCGATGCCACTACATTGAGCTGCTCCTGTTCCAGCAGAGTGTCGGTCACCTCCACCGCCTGATCCGGCTCCGCTGCCTGAGGGGCGGCCTCTCCCTGGGCCACGCCCTCCATCTCCCCTTCAGATGACTTGATGGGTTTGGGCAGCTCTATCTCGTGGCCGAGCATGGCCTCTATCATCAGCTTGATCAGCCGCAGCCGGTTATCCAGGCCGTCATTTGGATTGGTCTCCTCGGCTTCCGGATTGACCAGAGAGGGTACCCCCTCAGTCCCCATGACACCTTGCTGACCCGCCCCCCCTTGCGTCGAGATCGTTCTGGCTGAGCGCATCAACTCCGCCACCACGCGTTCCACAACAGGATCCGCAGCCGGACCTGCAGCAGGGGTGGCCTCACCGGCTGTCGTATTCCCGGGCACAACCGGGGCGACAGGCCCCAGATTACGTACCTTGCGAGTCTGTAGCTGCTGATACTGGTGTTGCACCTCCCCCTGGAGGTCGTAGTGATCGATGCGCATCTGATCGCCCTCGGCGCTATACATCTGGTCAGTTATCGACCAGCTGCAACTGGGGGCTTAACACCGATTGGCTATATCAGTTCACGGTTGCATCATCATCGGCACATAACAAGGCCAGGGCCAGCGATCTGGCCTGCACCAGTGCCAGCGGCTGCTGATAGCTGTGGGCCATCACAACGGCGCCCTCCAGCAAGAGACAAAGTCCGGTAGCTTGCGGGATGCTGCACCCAAGCTGCATCCTGACCCAGTTCAACAGCGCCTGTTTGTGCGCCACCACCAGCTTGCGCACCGGATGACGCGGATCGGCAAATTCGGCGCTGGCATTGATGAAGTTGCAACCGTAGAAATCACTGCGACCAAACCACTCCCCGAATCCGTCGAGCAGAGCCTGCAATCGACTCTCCCTCTCCTCCAGACCTGCCAGCTTCCCCTCGAGCAGGGCGAAGAACTCCTGCTCGCGGGAGAGCAGTACAGCCTCGATCAAGGCATCCTTGGTCGGAAAATGGCGGTAGAGGGTTCGCTTGGTACTACCCGCCTCCGCCCAGATGCGATCTATGCCGGTTGCGTGAAAACCATGGCGATTGAACAGGCGATAGGCGGTTGCCATCAGCTGCTGGCGCTTTTCACTCACGATTTATCCCTTGAAGTACACCGATCTGTCTACCTAATGTGCCTAATCACGTCAGACAAACCAAGAGAGAAACGTGATGAAAAAATGGTATGGCCCGTTCTGGGCAGGGCTGGGGGCCGCCTTGGCGATCGGGATACTGGGCTGGTTGAACGTCAGTTGGCACACGGCCCTGATCATGGCGCCTTTCGGGGCAAGCTGTGTGCTGCTGTTTTCACTGCCGGCAAGCCCGCTGGCTCGTCCGTCCAAGGTGCTCGGAGGCCATCTGCTGACCGCCAGCGTCGGACTGCTGGTGCAGTGGCTCCCCTTGCCGCTGGAGTTGCAGCTGGCATTGGGAGTGGGTCTGGCCATAGCGCTGATGCAGGGCCTGGATCTCATCCATCCCCCCGCTGGCGCCAACCCCTTGCTGGTGTTGATGACGGGGCAGGAGTGGCCCTTCCTGTGGCAGACAGTGCTGCCGGGCGCCTTGCTGCTGATCCTGCTGGGCCAAGGTTTTCAACGGCTGAAGCTGTGGCCGCTCAAAACCACATAAAGCAAAGAGGGAGGCAGCGCCTCCCTCTTTGTTATCTCGCTATCCCGTCCATGCCGTTACTGGACTGGCTGGGAGACCCCTTCCAGGTGGATCTCGACCCGGCGATCCGGGGCCAGACAGGCGATGAGTGCGGGCCTGGAGCCAGTGCTGCAGTTGTTGCCGGTTACGGGGGAATATTTGCCACGCCCCTCGACTCGCACTTTGTCGGCAAACAGTCCCTTGGCGATCAGATAGTCGGCCACTGTGCGGGCACGTTGTTCCGACAATGCCTGGTTGTAAGCATCGGAGCCGATACGGTCGGTATGCCCCACCACAGTCGCGGCACCGTCCTTGGGATTGGCGGCCACTATCTGGCTGAACAGGGTATCGAGCGCCTGACTGGCAGCCGGCTTGAGGGTGGCCTTGTTGAACTCGAACAGCACATCCGAACTCAGGCTGAACGTCTTGGGGGCCACCACAACGGCAGGTGCGGGTTCCACGGCAGGGGCCGGAGCAGGGGCCACCACCTCGTTCCCGTGCTGGCCGAAGCGATAGAGCATGCCCACCGAGAGCAGGCCGTTATCCATCTCTATGCCGGAACGATCGAGGGAGGCATCTCCCAGCGGGGTTGTGTACTGATATTCGAGACGGGCGGCCCAGTCACGGTCGATAGCGTATTCGGCGCCCAGGGCCCCGACAAAAACTGCGCCATGCTTGTCGCCGGTCTCCTTGATGAAATCGGTCGCCGTCCGGGCTGACAGCTCGCTGTCTGTCCAGGCGTAGCCACCACCAATCCGGCCATAGAGATCCAGCGCATCATTGACCGGAAACCCTATTTTCATGGTGGCCTGGATCATCTGGCTCTTGGCTTCTCCCTCCACCCTGACCCCGCTCAGCTCACCGGACGAGGTGTACTTGCCGAGCCAGTCATAGCCGAACTCGAAACCCAGGTTGGGGTTGAGCTGATAACCGGCAAACGCACCCAGTCCGAGAGCATCCTTGCTGGTGCCGGTATTTTGCAGCGCCCCCAGGGTATTCGAAACCACTTGCTTCTGGTCGACGTCGAAGTACTTGGACCAACCGGCCTTGCCCCCGGCATACCAGGTATTGTCCTGGGCGGCAGCCTGCACGGCCCCCGTCGCAAGCAGGCCGCTGACCAGAGCGGCAAGTATCGATTTATTCATGGTGAAAGCCTCTGCAATAAGTCGTTGTGGGCGCGCAATGCGCTCTCTTCCCTGATGGGGCCAAGCTGGCCCCGTCACTCAGGTTATCCCATCTCTTGTCAGCCTCAAATGACCAGGGACTCAAGAGTGTGAAGCTGGCGACATTCCAGACGGGAAAACGACCCTGTGCATGAGGATTGTCATAGAGCGTTGAAAGCGCTGCATAAACTTGGCTCTTCCGGTGGCCAATATGTCGCTGTCGCCACCTAAGACCCAAGAACAGGCCCAAAAAGAAGAGGGAGACATAACGCCTCCCTCCTGCTTTTCGCTCTGTATCAGCTGGCCAGAAACAGCCGGTAGGCGGGGTCGTCACTCACCTCCTTCCAGCCGTAGCCAATCTCGCGCAGGTAGTCGTGGAAGGCGGCCACGTCCTCATCCGGCAGCTCGAAAGCGCAGAGCACACGGCCGTAGTCGGCGCCGTGGTTGCGGTAGTGGAACAGGCTGATGTTCCAGCGACAGCCCAGGGTCTCCAGAAAGCGCATCAGGGCGCCCGGTTGCTCCGGAAACTTGAAGCTGTAGAGACGTTCACCGAGGGGCCGGGCCGGGCGGCCGCCAATCATGTAGCGCACGTGGTTCTTGGCCAGCTCGCTCTCTGTCATATTGACCACTGGATAGCCGTTGCCGCCGAGTTGGTCGATGATCTGGCCCAGCTCCTCGTCGCCACCGGTCAGGCGCACCGAGACGAACAAGGAGGCCTGAGCCGCATCCGAGTAGCGGTAGTTGAACTCGGTCACCATGCGCGGGCCGAGCTGACGGCAGAAGTCGAGGAAGGCCCCCTTGCGCTCGGGTATGGTCACCGCCAGCATGCCCTCGCGCTTCTCGCCGATCTCGCAGCGCTCCGACACATAGCGCAGGCTGTGGAAGTTGACGTTGGCACCGGAAAGGATGGCCGCCATCCGCCCGCCCTTGACCTGCTCCCGCTCGCTGTAGGCCTTGAGACCGGCCAGCGACAAGGCCCCCGACGGCTCGGCGATGGCACGGCAATCGTCGAAGATGTCTTTCAGCGCGGCGCAGATCTGGTCGTTGGAGACGGTCACCACCTCGTCCAGATACTGGTTGCACAGGCGGAAGGTCTCGGTGCCGATGCGCTTGACCGCTACACCGTCAGCAAACAGGGAGACCCGCTCCAGATTGACAGGTTCGCCGGCCTCCATGGCAGCCTTGAGGCAGGCGGACCCCTCCGCTTCCACCCCGATCACCTTGACGTCCGGCAGCAGCTGCTTGATATAAACCGCCACACCTGCAGCCAGGCCACCGCCACCCACAGGCACGAAGACGTGGGTGAGGTGGGTATCCTGCTCCAGCAACTCCTTGCCGATAGTGCCCTGGCCCGCGATCACCTCGACGTCGTCAAACGGCGGTATCAGGGTGTAGCCCTCCAGTTCGGAGAGGCGGCGGCTTTCGGCATAGGCCTCATCGAAACTGTTGCCAAACAGCATGACATTGCCGCCCTGGCGGCGTACCGCATCGATCTTGATGTCCGGCGTGGTCTTGGGCATCACTATGATGGCCTTGATGCCGAGCTTGGCCGCCGACAGGGCGACCCCCTGGGCATGGTTGCCGGCAGAGGCGGCGATGACGCCGTGATCCTTCTGCTCCTGGGTCAGGGTGGCGATCTTGTGATAGGCACCACGCAGCTTGAAGGAGTGCACGGGTTGCAAGTCTTCACGCTTGAGCGCCACATGGTTGCCAAGCCGTTCAGACAATTTTTTAAGGGTCTGCAAGGGAGTCACCCGCGCCGCCTCATAGACGGGGGAGAGCAACACCTTGCGTAGATAATCAGCCGCAGAGACCATGAGTTATTCCTCCGTCTCGCATTGATGGGCGCATACTGCGCCCGACTCATCACGGAGCAAACGATCAAGGCTCATCATCACTCCTCCAGCTTGCTGCGATCACGCACAGCGCCCTTGTCGGCGCTGGTGGCGAGCATGGCGTAGGCGCGCAGGGCAAAGGAGACCTGACGCTGACGATCCAGCGGTTTCCAGCCACGGGCTTCCACGGCAACACGGCGGGCAGCCAGCACGCTGTCGGCCACCTCCAGCACCATGCTGCGGGCCGGAATATTGATGTTGATGATGTCTCCATCCTCCACCAGACCTATGGTGCCGCCGGAGGCAGCCTCAGGCGAGACATGACCGATGGAGAGACCCGAAGTACCGCCGGAGAAGCGGCCATCAGTGATCAGGGCGCACTGTTTGCCCAATCCCATGGACTTGAGATAGGTGGTGGGATAGAGCATCTCCTGCATGCCGGGGCCGCCCTTGGGGCCTTCGTAGCGGATCACTACCACTTCACCGGCCTTGACCGTGCCATCCAGAATGCCGGCAACCGCCGTGTCCTGGCTCTCGAATACCCTGGCCGGGCCACGGAAGCAGAGGTTCTCGTCATCCACACCGGCCGTTTTTACGATGGCGCCATCAAGAGCCAGGTTGCCGGAAAGCACGGCGAGGCCTCCCTCCAGGCTGTAGGCATGCTCCAGCGAGCGGATGCACCCCCCGGCTCTGTCCACATCCAGCTCGGGCCAGCGGCAATCCTGACTGAACGCCTTGGTGGTGCGGATGCCAGCTGGCCCGGCGCGGTAGAAGTCCACCACCTCCTGGCTCGGCTGGCGGCTGACGTCGTATTCGTTGAGCAGCTCGGCCAGGGAGCCGCCCAGTACGGTACGGGTGTCACCGTGCACCAGACCCGCCTTCTCCAGCTGACCCAAAATGGCGACTACGCCACCGGCACGGTGCACATCTTCCATATGGTACTTCTGGGTAGAGGGGGCCACCTTGCACAGCTGGGGCACCTTGCGAGACATGCGGTCGATATCGGCCATGGTGAAGTCCACCCCGGCCTCCTGGGCCGCCGCCAGCAGGTGCAGCACTGTATTGGTGGAACCGCCCATGGCGATATCCAGCGCCATGGCATTCTCGAACGCCGCCTTGGTAGCGATGTTGCGTGGCAGGGCGCTCTCGTCATCCTGCTGGTAATAACGCTTGGCCAGGGTGACGATGCGCTGGCCTGCCAGCTTGAACAGCTGCTCGCGATCGGCATGGGTCGCCAGCATGGAGCCGTTGCCCGGTTGGGAAAGCCCCAGCGCCTCGGTCAGGCAGTTCATGGAGTTGGCAGTAAACATGCCGGAACAGGAGCCGCAGGTAGGGCAGGCGCTGCGCTCCACCTGTTCGCTCTGGGCATCGGAGACCTTGGGGTCGGCGCCCTGGATCATGGCATCCACCAGATCCAGTTTGATGATCTGATCGGACAGCTTGGTCTTGCCCGCTTCCATGGGGCCGCCGGAGACGAAGATCACGGGTATGTTGATGCGCAGGGCGGCCATCAGCATCCCCGGTGTGATCTTGTCACAGTTGGAGATGCAGACCATGGCATCGGCGCAGTGGGCGTTGACCATGTACTCCACCGAGTCGGCGATAAGCTCGCGAGACGGCAGCGAATAGAGCATGCCGCCGTGGCCCATGGCGATGCCGTCATCCACGGCTATGGTATTGAACTCTTTGGCCACGCCGCCGGCGGCTTCGATCTCGCGGGCCACCAGCTGGCCCAGATCCTTGAGGTGGACGTGACCCGGTACGAACTGGGTGAAGGAGTTGACCACGGCTATGATGGGCTTGCCGAAATCCTCGTCTGTCATGCCAGTGGCGCGCCAGAGGGCGCGGGCCCCGGCCATGTTACGTCCGTGGGTGGTGGTGGCGGATCTCAACTTCGGCATTGTCTCTACTCCCTGAATGCCCATGGGGCGCATTATTTCTTGAATGTGTGACTCGCGGATCGGGAATCGATCCTGGTCAGGGCACAACACGGATGCCCTGACCGGAAGCGACTCGGGGAGGCATGGCACCTCCCCGTGCTCGTCAGCCGTTACTTGTCATCGACCGGGGTCAGCCAGTTCCATTTGTCCTTTGTCTGGCCGTTGAACAACCCGAAGAAGGCGTTCTGCAACTGCTCGGTCACTGGGCCACGGCAACCGGCACCTACCTTCATCCGATCCACCGAACGCACAGGCGTCACTTCGGCGGCAGTGCCCGTCATAAAGATCTCGTCCGCAACGTATAAGGCCTCGCGGGGCAGCGCCTGCTCGCGCACCTCATAACCCAGATCCCGGGCCAGGGTCATGATGGTGTCGCGGGTAATGCCGGGCAGGATGGCGGCGGTGGCAGGCGGGGTGAAGAGCACGCCGTTTTTCACCAGGAACAGGTTCTCACCCGCGCCTTCGCTCAGGTAGCCGTTCACATCCAGCGCCAGCCCTTCGGCGTAGCCGTTGCGCTTGGCTTCCCGGCTGATGAGTTGGGATGAGAGGTAGTTGCCACCGGCTTTGGCGCCGGTCGGAATCGTGTTGGGGGCCAGCCGGTTCCAGGAGGTGACGCACACATCCACCCCGTTTTTCAGACCCTCTTCCCCCAGATAGGCACCCCACGGCAGGGCAGCGACCATGAGCTCGGCCTTGGCATCCAGCGGTGGATGCAGTCCCAGCCCCACATTACCGATAAAGGCCAGCGGACGCAGATAACCGCTCTTGAGGCCGTTCTCGCGCACCACGGCGCGGCAGGCTTCATTCACCTCGGCCTCGCTGTAGGGCACCTCCATCCAGTAGATTTTGGCGGAGTCGAACAGGCGGCGGGTGTGCTCCTGCAGACGGAAGATGCAGGTCCCCTTGGGGGTGTCATAGGCACGCACACCCTCGAACACAGAGGAGCCATAGTGCAAGGCGTGGCTCATGACGTGCACCTGGGCATCTTGCCAGGGAACCATGTGGCCGTTGAACCAGATATATTGCGGCTGGGGTTGGGAAGGCTGTGACATTGCTGTTGCTCCTTAAGCTCTGATCCGGGGTTGCTGTTCCAGTGCATCGACCCGGGAGACGTCCACCAGCTTGACCAGCTGGCTCCATAAATGCTGGATGGGACGCACCGACTCGACAGTAACCGTGATCCGCAGCTGTTGGCAATCCTGCTCCGCCCCCATCTCCATGCTGAGGGCACAGAGATTGAAGCCGCGGTGGCGCACCACTCTCAATACCCGCTCCATCACTTCGGGTCTGGGCTGGGCGTGAATGTGCAAGGTGTGTTGTGCAAATGCTGGCTGCGCAAAGGTGTGCGGGTTCATGGGCGTTGCTCCATCATCTTGTGGTTGGCGACTCCCGGCGGAACCAGGGGCCAGACGTTTTCTTCCTCTGAAATGGCCACATGCAGCAGATAGGCGCCTTCGCTCCCCAGCAGGCGGTCGAGGGCTGCTGCGATTTGATCCTTGCATGTGATGGTCTCACCCGGGATGCCAAAGGCGGCGGCCAGAGCGACGAAATCGGGGTTGTCGGAGAGGATGGTCTCGCTGTAGCGACCATCGAAGAACAGCTCCTGCCACTGGCGCACCATGCCGAGACGCTGGTTGTCGATCAGCACCATTTTTACCTTGAGCTGGGCGCGGCGTATGGTACCCAGTTCCTGCACGTTCATCATGAAGGAGCCATCACCGCTCACCAGCACCACTTCATCATCGGGGCGCGACATCTTGGCGCCGATGGCGGCGGGCAGACCAAACCCCATGGTACCGAGGCCGGCACTGGAGAGATGATTGCGCGGACTGGTGAAACGCATGTGCTGGGCCACCCACATCTGGTGCTGGCCCACGTCGCAGGCCACCACACTGCTCTCCGGCAGGCGGGCCGAGAGTTGCTTGAGCAGGGCCGGGGCATAGATGGGCTGGCCGGGGTGGTCGTAGCGAAACGCATACTCGCGGGCCATGTTAGCGCAGTGCTCACGCCAGGGATCGATAGCCAGTGCCATGGCCAGGGCGGGCAACACCCGCTTGAGATCCGTGGTGATGCCCACTTCGGCGGCGCGGCGCTTGCCGAACTCGGCGGCATCCACATCCAGATGGATCACCTTGGCGTCGGGGGCAAACTCTTCCAGCTTGCCGGTCACCCTGTCATCGAACCGGGCACCCACTACCACCAGCAGATCGCACTGCTGCACCGCATAGTTGGCCGACTTGGTACCGTGCATGCCGAGCATGCCCAGATAGACAGGGCTGTCAGGATCCAGCGCGCCAATCCCTTTGAGGGTGGTGACCGCCGGCATGCCGGTGACGGCGGCAAACTCGCGCAGCTGGGCTTCGGCATTGGCCATGCCCACGCCGCCACCGACGTAGAGCACGGGGCGCTCGGCGGCGGCGATCAGGGTGCGGGCAGCGGTCAAGTCTGAGGGGTTGAGGGCCTCAGGCTCCTCCACCGCAAACAACAGATTCTGCGCTGGCACGGCGGCCAGCTGCACATCCTTGGGAAAATCGATGAGCACAGGACCGGGACGACCTTCGGTGGCGATGGCGAAGGCCTCTTCCAGCACACGCCCCAGATCCGCCACATCGGTCACCATGAAGGAGTGCTTGGTACAGGAGAGGGACATGCCGAGCACGTCGACCTCCTGAAACGCATCTGTACCTATGGCGGAACAGGGCACCTGACCGCTGATGGCCACCAGAGGCACGGAGTCGAGCAGCGCCTCCGCCAGCCCGGTCACCAGATTGGTGGCGCCCGGACCCGAGGTGGCGATACAGACCCCCACCTGGCCGGAGGCGCGGGCATAGCCCACCGCAGCCATGGCGGCCCCCTGCTCGTGGCGGCAGAGCTGATGGGCAAGCCCCCCGTCATACAGGGCGTCGTAGACCGGCATGATGGCTCCGCCCGGGTAACCAAACACCTGGGTCACACCCTGTTTCTTGAGAGCCTGTACCAAAAACTGCGCGCCGTTCATGTGGAAAATCCTGTCCTGTAGTCGAAAAAAACCCCCGAGCTGTGAGGCTCGGGGGTCGCTTGTTTCGTTCTGTCCGGTGGTGGGTCTATCCCTTGTTCCGTGCAGCTAAACGAGCCCCGAGCGGTGAGATAATAATCACCACTAGGACCACAATAATGCTGACGAAACGGGAGGCCATGTTCATAGTTACAACCGGAAATCCTGTGAAATTGAGGCGGTTTGCACCGCGAATGGCTATTAGAACTAGCACGGTGATTTTTATTGGGCAAGCCTTTTTTACCTGACAAGACTCTGATTTTGACTAAGCAGCAGCCTTACGGCTGGAACAAAAAACCAATAAAAAACGGTTAACCAGCACATACATCAAACCAAGGACGGGATTTATGTCATTAGCTGTGGTTTATAGCCGTGCTAGCCTGGGGATAGCGGCGCCGCAAGTCACGGTGGAAGTTCACCTCTCCAACGGTCTGCCCGCCTTCAACATGGTGGGATTGCCGGAAACCTCGGTGAAGGAATCCCGGGATCGGGTGCGCAGTGCCCTGCTAAACGGCAATTTCGAGTTCCCGAGCAAACACATCACGGTCAACCTGGCCCCCGCCGACCTGCCCAAGGAGGGGGGCCGTTTCGATCTGGCCATCGCCATCGGCATTCTCGCCGCTTCCAAGCAGATACCAGCAAAATACCTGCTCGATCACGAATTTTTAGGGGAGTTGGCCCTGACAGGCGAGATCCGTCCCGTGCTCGGGGTGCTGCCCGCCGTGCTCGCCTGCCGCGATGCGGGGCGCACCCTGCTGGTACCGAGAGAAAATGGCCCCGAAGCCTCCCTCATTCAGGATGCGGAGGTGCGTACCGCCCACCAGCTGCTGGCCGTCACCGCCTGGCTGGCAGGCCAATATGAGCTGCCCCTGCCGGAGCCCCAGACCACGGACTCCCTGCCCGATGTGCCGGATCTGCAGGATGTGATCGGCCAGTCACAGGCTAAGCGGGCATTGGAGATCGCTGCCGCCGGCAGCCACAATCTGCTGTTCATAGGCCCGCCCGGTACCGGCAAGAGCATGCTGGCCAGCCGTTTGCCCGGCATCTTGCCACCCCTGAGCGAGCAGGAGGCGCAGCAGACCGCCGCCATCCACTCCATCGGCGGCCTGACCCCGCGCGCCGGTCACTGGCACCACAGACCCTATCGCACACCCCATCACAGTGCCTCCGCCGTGGCTCTGGTGGGTGGTGGCAGCCATCCCAGACCCGGCGAAATATCCTTGGCCCACAATGGTGTGCTCTTTCTCGACGAGCTGCCGGAGTTCGAGCGCAAGGTACTCGACTCTCTGCGCGAACCGCTGGAGACGGGCCACATCACCATCAGCCGCGCCGCCCGTCAGGTGGATTTTCCCGCCCGCTTCCAGCTGGTGGGCGCCATGAACCCCAGCCCCTGCGGCCACTATGGTGACGGTCAGACCCGCTCCAGCCCGGATCAGATACTTCGCTATCTTGGCAAGCTCTCCGGCCCCTTCCTCGATCGCTTCGACCTGACGGTGGAGGTGCCGCTGCTGCCCAAGGGGAGTCTCACCGGCAAGGTGGAGCGGGGGGAGTCGAGCCAGCAGATCCGCGATCGGGTACTGGCGGCGCGGGAGCGAATGCTGAGCCGCAATGGCAAGCTCAACAATCTGCTGAATAGTCGTGAAATCGAAGATGTTTGCCGATTATCACCGCAAGATGCCGAGTTTTTGGAGAATGCCATCCAGAAGCTGGGACTCAGCATCCGGGCCTGGCACCGCATACTGCGGGTGTCACGCACCATAGCCGATCTGGCGGGGCGACCTGCGATCGAGAAGGATCATCTGATCGAGGCTCTCGGCTACAGGGCCATGGACAGATTGCTGTCGCGGCTGCGCAGCGGCTGAATGGCTGGGATAGAGAGATAGTGAGTCCCACATGCGTGATGGTCCCGTGCATGGTCTAGCGACTCATCGGCTGATATTATGGCCACAGATCTGACCACTTGGTTGCCACCCACAGACAACGAGACGGACCCGACTCATGCACAACAAGCTGATAGAGCGGCTGCGCGGCAGCCTCTCGACCCTGCTCTATTTTTTCAACACCCTCTTCTGGTTTATCCCCATCTTCTTGCTGGGCATTTTCAAGCTGCTGTTGCCGCTCAAAGGCTGGCGTACCCTCTGCAACGCTCTGCTGGATGGCTGCGCAAGCTGCTGGATCGGTGTCAACAACCTGATCCAGAAAACCATCATAGGGACCTCTTTCGAGGTGGTCGGCGCGGACAAAGGAAGCCGTGATGAGTGGTACATGGTGATTGCCAACCATCAATCCTGGGTCGACATACTGGTACTGCAGCGGGTTTTTAATCAAAAAATCCCCTTCCTGAAGTTTTTCCTCAAGAAAGAGCTGATTTGGGTACCTTTTCTCGGTCTGGCCTGGTGGGCGCTGGACTTCCCCTTCATGCGGCGCTATTCCCGTAAATTTCTGGAAAAACGGCCACATCTGAAGGGAAAAGACATAGAAACAACCCGAAAGGCCTGTGCCAGGTTTCGCCACATTCCGGTGAGTGTGATGAACTTCGTGGAGGGCACCCGCTTCACCGCCCACAAGCACGACAAACAGGCAGCGCCTTATCGCCATCTGTTGCACCCGAGGGCAGGCGGCATCGCCTTCACCCTGGCGGCCATGGGCGACCAGCTGCATCAACTGGTGGATGTGACCATCGCCTATCCGGGTGGTATCCCCAGTTACTGGGACTTCATGTGCGGTCGGGTGAAGGAGATCAAGGTTCAGGTCCGCTTTCTGCCGATTGAACGCAAGCTGGTAGGGGATTACTTCAATAACCCCGAGTTCCAACAGACGTTTCAACAGTGGTTGAACGGGATCTGGCACGAAAAGGACCAGACCCTTAGCCAACTGCTGGCAGACAAGGCGCAGTAAAAGACCCCTCGCCAATCCAGCTCTACCAGGCAGCAGGGCGGGTCTTCAGGTTGGTGACCATGGCAGCAGTTTGAGAGTGGTTTTCAGGAGTGGCTGAATGCGCGTTGGCAGGAAACTGACGTCGTGCGGGCACAAGTGATACAGGCCGATGCTGTGGGTCAGTCAGGCGTTGAGTCCACCCCATTGGCAGTTGCCGAAGCAAGTGCCAAGGCCAGTTCTGGCAACTGATCCTCGCTGAACACTGCGATGCCATTGCGACGCAGCAGGGCCGTGGTCTTGCCCTCACCCGCCACTGACACACCTTCGAAGCGGCCATTGTAGATGCGGCTACTACCGCAAGAAGGGCTCCCCTCCTTGAGCAGCGCGAAGCGAATGCCCTGCGCCAGACAGAGCGCAAGGGCCAGATCAGCGCCGCGATCAAACTCGTCGGTCACATCCAGCCCGCTCGCCGTTACCACCCGTTCGCCCTGCCGCTCGGCAGGGGGGCGCGGAGTCGGCAGTCCGCCGGCTACTTCGGGGCAGAAAGAGTGCGTTCGCCCCTCGGCACCAAGCTCATTCAGCCAGTCGCTGACAATCCCCTTGCTCTGGCCATCGTAACGTACTGGCTGACCCAGCAGGCAAGCGCTCACCAGCACACGAACAGGGAGCGCACTCACGCTTCTGCCCCGTGCATCACCTGATCGAACATGACGCAGCAAGGGCTCTCCAACCGGTAGAGGATGGCAGGGCGCTGCTTGCCGGTCCGCTTGCGGCCGGTATCCACCAGAATGTCGGCACGATGGATCCGCTTGCGAAATGCCGCTGTATTCATGGGAGTTTGCAGGATAATTTCAAAGGCGCGCTGCACCTCGGAGAGAGTGAACTCGGGCCCCAGCAGTTGCAGCGGCAAGGTGCTGTAGCGACTCTTGATCCGCAGTCGCTCCAGTCCTCTGGCGATAAGCTGGGTATGATCGAAGGCGAGGCTAAGGCCGGGCAGGGCCGAGAGTGGATGCCAGCAACCGTGCACGGCTTCGACTTCCGGATCGACCAGACAGAGGTAGACCAGCGCAGTGGACCAGCCACGGGGATCCCGCTCCAGATTGCCGAGAGTGCAGACCTGTTCGCTGTAGCAGTGGCCGAGCCCCCACCCCGCCAGCAGGCGATGGCGGGCTGTGTCTAGGTCCCGATCCCGAGTCTCGTCGATGCGCAGTGCCGGCAGTTGCCAGCAGTTGGCAAAGGGGGAGTGATCGCGGGTTTCGAGCAACAGCTCGAGCCGCTCCTCGTACAACCGCAGCACCACCATATCCAGACTCATTCTCAGCATGTCGATCGCCCTGCTCGCCTTCCATTAATGTTTGGTAGATAATATCACACGAATAGTATGTGAAGGAGCCAATCATGGGAACCGTCGCCAGCCTGGATATTGATGCGCAGAAGGGATTTACTCCCCTCTGCCCGAACGAACTGCCTGTCGTGGGCGGGGATGATATTGTGGCTGCGCTCAACGCTCAGGCCACCCTCGCCACCCTGCGTATTGGCAGTAAAGACTCCCATCCCGCCAACGCAGCCTGGGCCGTCAGTGACCCCGCCGGCATGCTGTTGCCGCTGGATTTGCCCAATGCCGATCTCACCTGGCCGGTACACTGCGTGCCCGGCACCCAAGGCTTCGAGCTGCTGGATGGCCTGCCCGCCCCCATAGATTACGACTTCTTCGTCTGGAAGGGGGTCGAGCCGGACCTGCATCCCTACGGCACCTGCTTCCACGATCTGGCCGAACGGCGCAGCACAGGGCTCATCGAATTCCTGCAAGCCCGCCATGTCGACACTGTGCTGGTCGGCGGCCTCGCCACCGACTACTGCGTCAAGACCAGTGTGTTGCAACTGCGCCACGCCGGTTTTCGGGTGATCGTCCATCTCGATGCCTGCCGTGGCATAGCCCCGGATACGGTTGCCAGCGCTCACTCCCAGATGATCCAAGCCGGGGCCGAGCTGGCCCAGACCCTGATCGATGTACAACGCCTGCTGGATGCCTGATATGCCGCCGATCCTCACCCGCCAAGCCGATACCGGCGCCTGCACATTACCTATGCAGCAGGAGCGCGTCATCGCGCTCACCAGCCTGCGGGGAGCCTGATATGCCACCGATTCTCACCAGCCTGCTCGACACCGACGCCTACAAGCTGCATATGCAGCAGGCGGTATTCCATCGCTATCCGGATGCCGAAGTGGTGGCCGAATTCCACAGCCGCAACGAAGAAGATCTGCTGCCCATGATGGGCCAGATCGAGGAGCAACTGCGTCTCGCCGGCTCCCTGCGGCTGACCAGGCCGGAACTGAATTTTCTGGCCGAGCGCCCCTTCTTCACCGCCGATTACCTGGATCACCTGCGCCGAAAGCCCCTCGATGCCTCCCTGCTACAGGTATTCGAGCAGGATGGCCGCATCAATGTGCGGGTCGAGGGACCCTGGCAGGATGTGATCCTGTGGGAAATCCCGGTGCTCGCCATCATCAGCGAGATGCGCAACCGCTTCCGCTATCCCCAGTTTGGCGTCAGCCAGGCGCTGGATCGGCTCGATCAGAAGATCGACAAGCTGGAACAGGACCTCAGCCCGGAAGAGATGAGCGAGTTCAACCTCATCGACTTCGGTACCCGTCGCCGCTTCTCCCATGCGGTGCAGGATGCGGTCGTGGGCCGTCTCAAGGAGCGGCTGCCGGCATTTCGCGGCACCAGCAACTACCTGCTGGCCCAAAAGTACCAACTACCTGCCGTGGGCACCCAGGCCCACGAGTGGTTTCAGGCTCACCAGCAGCTCGGCTTCCCGCTCGAGCACAGCCAGCGCGCCGCCCTCACCAGCTGGCTGGACGAATTCACCAACCACCTCGGCATTGCCCTGACCGACTGCATCACCATGGACGCCTTCCTGCGTGATTTTGACTTTGAGCTGGCCAGCCGTTATCAGGGTCTGCGCCACGACTCCGGCGACCCTGTTGTGTGGGGCGAGAAGGCCATCAGCCACTACCAGCGCCTCGGCATAGACCCCACCGACAAGACCCTGGTCTTCTCCGATGGGCTCAACCTCGACAAGGCGGTGCAGCTGTTCCGCCACTTCCGTGGCCGCATCAACACCAGCTTCGGCATCGGCACCAAGCTCACCTGCGATCTGCCCGGTGTCAGCCCCATGAACATCGTCTTCAAGCTGATGGAGTGCAACGGCGGCCCGGTCGCCAAGATCTCCGACAGCCCGGGCAAGACACTGTGCCGGGATGCGGACTTCATCCGCAACCTCAAGCAGGCCTTCCACGTCGGGGTGTAACACGCCTTTTTGAGGAGCCCATCTTGCGCAGAGCACCGGTGGCCCCCTACCATGACCCTCTTGAAAGGTCCGACTGGTGTCGGGCCTTTCTCTTGCCCGAACGACAGACCACAAGGAACTGCCCATGACCTCTAAATGGATATTTGCCCTCACCACACTGCTGGCCAGCCTGGGCGCCACTGCCGCCGAACCTCTGCGGGTATCCGCCATCCCGGACGAAGCCCCCACCGAGTTGCAGCGCAAGTTCGCCCCGCTGGGAGAATATCTGGCCGAGAAGACGGGGCGCGAGGTGGTGTTCGTACCGGTCAACGATTACGCCGCCGTGGTCGAGGCGCTGGCTGCCGGCAAACTCGACATGGCCTGGCTCGGGGGTTTCACTTATGTGCAGGCCCATCGTAGGGCCGACAAGGTAGTGCCGCTGGTCCAACGCCAGGAGGATGCCCAGTTCACCTCCAAATTCATCGCCAATGCCGACAGCGGCATCAAGACCCTGGCCGACACCAGGGGCAAGGACTTCGCCTTCGGCTCCCCCTCCTCCACCTCGGGTCACTTGATGCCGCGCCACTTCCTGGCCGAGCAGGGCATCAATCCGGAACGTGACTTCGCACATGTCGCCTTCTCCGGCGCTCACGACGCCACCCTTGCCTGGGTCGCCTCCGGCAAGGTGCCGGCCGGTGCGCTCAACGCCTCCGTGTGGGACAAGCTGGTGGAAGAGGGCAAGGTCGATACCGCCAAGGTGAAGGTGATCTGGACCACGCCGACCTACTTTGATTACAACTGGACGGTGCGCGGCGACCTGGATCCGGCGCTGCAGGAGAAAATCAAGCAGGCCTTCCTCAGCCTGGATCCTGCCGTCCCGGCCCAGGCCGAGATCCTCAAGCTGCAACGGGCCAGCCGTTTCATCGAAACCAAGCCCGAGAACTACCAGGGCATAGAAGCGGCCGCGACCCAGGCCGGTCTGCTGAAGTGATCGCCGTTGCGCTGAATGGAGCAGGGCTGCGGCTCGGCGAGAGTCGCATCCTGCATCCGCTTCGCCTGCAGATCGAGGCAGGGGAGTGTGTCGCCATCATAGGGCCGAGCGGCGCGGGCAAGACCAGCCTGCTGCGGCTGATCGGCACAGAGCTGCGCGGTGAGCTGGCACTCTCCCTGTGGGGGGAAGATCCCTGGGCCCTCTCCACCCGGGCCCGCCAGCGGCTGCGCAGCCGGATCGGCATGGTCTGGCAGCAGCCTCCTCTGCCCGCCTCCCAGCCGGTGGTGACTGCCGTGCTGGCTGGCAGACTCGGCCAGTGGTCCCTCGTTCGCGCCCTGCTCTCGCTGCTGCGCCCCTGCGATCCGGACGGTGCACGGGCCGAACTGGCCCGCCTCGGCCTCGCCGACAAGTGGCAGCAGCGCTGCGGCGAGCTCTCCGGTGGCCAGTTGCAGCGGGTCGGTATAGCCCGGGTGCTCTATCAGCAGCCGGATTTGATGCTGGCCGATGAACCCGTCTCCGCCCTCGATCCCGTGCTCGCCCAAAGCAGCCTGGATGCCCTGCTGGCGCAAGCCCGCACGCGCGGCAGCACCCTGATCGCCAGCCTGCACGCGGTCGAACTGGCCCTCGAACGCTTCCCCCGCATCATAGGTTTGCGCGAGGGGCGGGTGCAGTTCGACTGCCCCGCCGCCGCCGTGACCCCGGCCATGCTGGCCGCCCTCTACGCCGGTGACCAGGAGGCACTGCCGTGTATCGGCTGATGAGCCGCTGGCGCCATCCCCTGCCCTGGCTGCTGGCCCTGGTCGGCTACAGCCTGTGGCAACAGGCCGACGGCTGGCTGGGCTTGCTCGATGGCCAGAGCTGGCGGCAGATGGGCAATTTTCTCGCCACCAGCTGGCCACCCCGCCTGGATCAGGACTTTCTGGCCCTGACCCTGACCGCTACCCTGGAGAGTCTGGCCGTGGCGACTCTGGGGCTGGCCGGTGCTCTGCTGCTCGGCATTCCTTTTGCCTTGCTCGGCTCCCGCGCCCTGTCGCTGGCCGAGCTGGGGCCTATCCCCAGCCCGCTACGCGGCGCCTTGCGCTCTTTCAGCCGGCTCATCGCCATTCTGCTGCGCAGCCTGCCCGAGCTCATCTGGGCGCTGCTGTTCGTGCGCCTTTCCGGGCTCGGGCCCCTGGCTGCCATCCTGGCCATCGCCGTCAGCTACGGCGGCATGCTGGCCAAGGTCTACAACGAGATCATGGAGAGCGGCGCCCTGCAACCGGCCCGTGCTCTGCTGCTCGGCGGCAGCGGCCGCCTGCAGGCGCTCTGGTACGGCGTGCTGCCCGCGGTGCGCCAGGAGCTGCTCTCCTACACCGTCTATCGCTGGGAGTGTGCCCTGCGCGCCTCCGTCATCATGGGTTTCGTCGGTGCCGGCGGGCTCGGCCAGCAGCTCGAACTCTCGTTGCGCATGTTTGCTGGTGGTGAGGTAGTGACCCTGCTGCTGGCCTTCATCCTGCTGGTGACCCTGGCCGACGGCCTCAGCGCCTGGCTGCGCCACACCCGTTCCCCCGGCCTGCAACTGCTTGCCTGCCTGGGGCTGGCCAGCGCCATGGCACTCCACCAGCTCGACTGGCGCATGCTGAGTTTTTCCTTCGGCGGGCTGGGCCGGTTCATCGGCGAGTTTCTGCAACCGGACTGGTCGGGGCCTTTTCTGCGAACAGTCGGCTTTGGCCTGCTCGATACGGTGCAGATGGCATTGCTGAGTACCCTGTTGAGCGCCCTGCTGGCACTGCCGCTGGCCTGTCTCGCCCGCCACTGCTGGCCACTGAGGCTGCTGTTCAACCTGCTGCGATCCGTGCCGGAGCTCATCTTCGCCAGCCTACTGGTGATCGCGGTCGGGCTGGGGCCGGTGGCGGGCATACTGGCGCTCACCCTGCACACCACAGGCGTGCTGGCCCGGCTGTTCGTGGAGACGCTGGAGAACGCGGATCAGGCCCCTCGCCTCGCCCTGCAATTGAGCGGCGCCGGCCCCACGGCCAGCTTCTGGTACGGGCTGTTTCCACTGGTGTCACGCCAGTGGCTGGCCTACAGCCTCTATCGCGGCGAGATGAACCTGAGGGCCGCCACCATACTGGGGGTGGTGGGCGCAGGGGGGCTGGGGCAGCAGCTCTATGTGTCGCTCAGCCTGTTCCGTTACGATCAGGCAGCCACCCTGATCCTGGCCATCCTGCTGCTGGTCTGGCTGGCTGAGGGGATCAGCCGCCGCTCCCGTTTGCCGCGACTGGCGCCCACCCAGCGGGACTGCCAGATCTGAATCGGGAGCAAGCAGCCGGCGTCGAGCTGGCCAGGCTCCAATCCCGATAAACAAAAAGCCCGCCGGTTTGCACCGGCGGGCTTTTTCATGGAGTACAGCGGGATCAGTCTTTCTTGGCCAGCAGGAAATTCACCAACTGGCTGAACTGTTCCTGAGAAGTAATGGATTCGATCTTAACCATGTACTTGCCGTTGACCAGGAAGGCCGGCACACCGCGAATGTTGTAGCTCTCGGTGTTGCGATCAAACTGGGACACCATGCCGGATACGGCGAAGCTGTCGACGGCACCGTCAAACTCTTCAGCCGGCACGCCGTTATCAAGGAAGATCTGCTTCACATCAGCACGGCTCTGCGGATACTGGCGTTGGGTATGGATCTTGTTGAAGATAGCCGGGGTCAGCTTGGCTTCAACATTCAGCAGGCTGGCCAGGGCATAGGCGCGCTGCATTTCCGGACCCATCTCGCGGCCCAGGAAGGCCACCGGGTTCTTCTTGAGGGGAACGCCTTCTGGCATCCCCGCTTTCAACTGTTCAACGATCGGCTCGAAGGTCGCGCAGTGCGGGCAGTAGTAGGAGAAAAACTCCACCACTTCCGGCTGGGCACTGCCTGTCTGTTTGACCACGTCATAGTTAACGCCTTCCTTGAATTCGGGGGCGGCGTGAACCATGGGGATCATCAGCATGGCAGCGAGGAAAAATAGTACTTTTTTCATGACGTTTCCTGTTAAGGGATCACTGTGAGGCACGCCCGGCGAACCGAAGCAGTGCCAAGCCTATTGCGTCACCACTCAGACGTCAATGGCAAAGGGCCACACCGGCAGGCGCTACGGCAGAGCGCGTCATCGACAGACAATCGCTGTGGGCTTATGCCGACGCGCCCTCGCTCACCACCCCGGTGTCAGGGTCAAAGGTAGTGCCTTGAGCGCGGCCAGTTGATCATGCGGCAGGTATCGCGATCTGTGGGCACCCATCAGCACTCCTGATATGTCACCACCCTGGCGTCAGGGTCAACGGTGGTGCCTTGAGCGCAGCCAGTTGATCGTGCGGCAGGTATCGCGATCTGCGGGCCCCCATCAGCACTCCTGATATGTCACCACCCCGGCGTCAGGGTCAACGGCGGTGCCTTGAGCGCGGCCAGTTGATCATGCAGGGTCGCAATCTGCTGACGCCAGTAGTGGTCGGTATTGAACCAGGGGAAGTGACGGGGAAACGCAGGGTCGTCCCAGCGCCGTGCCAGCCAGGCCATGTAGTGAACGATGCGCATGGCCCGCAGCGGCTCAATCAAGGCCAGCTCGCGCGGATCGAACTCCATGAACTCCTCATAGCCAGCCAGCAGGGTATCGAGCTGGATCAACTGCTCGTGGCGCTCGCCGCTCAGCATCATCCAGAGATCCTGGATGGCGGGGCCGGTGCGGCAGTCGTCGAGATCGACAAACATGGGGCCATCACGCCACAGAATATTGCCCGGATGACAGTCACCGTGCAGGGAGATCTGTGCCACATCCAGAGTCATGGCATCGCAGACGTGCTTGATCAGCTCGTCGAGTACACCGAAGAATTGCTTGGCCAGCCCGCTCGGCAGCCACTCGCCGGACGCCAGCAGCTCGCGCGGTTCGTGCAGCATGCTCTCCACATCCAGCCGGACGCGGTGATGGAAGGATCGGCTGGCACCGATCTGGTGAATCCGGCCAAGGTAACGTCCCACCCACTCCAGCTGATCCAGGTTGTCCACCTCGAACTGGCGGCCTCCCACGCTCTGCCAGATGGCAAAGGGGTAGCCCTGATGCTCCAGCAAGGTTTCACCCGCGAAGGAGAGCGGCGCAGCGACCGGGATCTCAGCCTCATTGAGTCGGGCGGCAAAATCGTGCTCTTCCAGGATCTGGGCACGACTCCAGCGACCGGGACGGTAGAACTTCACCACATAGCGGCGGCGCTCCTCGTCCTGAAACTGATAGACCCGGTTTTCGTAACTGTTGAGCTCGATGAGGCCGGAGTCGAGTCGCAGACCGCTGAGATCCAGCGCATCCATGATGAGGTCGGGAGTAAGGTCGGAATAGTTGAAACGCATGTCATCCACCATTAAAAAGGGGCGCCGTTGCGCCCCATTCTATCACCACTAAGCTCAATGGCGTTCCAAACCAATCAGTTGCACCAACTATTCCCATTACAGCCGGCTGATAAACTTGCTGGCCTGACGCAGTGTGCCCTTGCTGTCATCGGCTGCCGCCCCATCCCGTTTCAGCACGAACCGTATATCCAGGGTCGGCTTCTTCAGGTTGAAGGGATCGACCGCCACGCTCACCGGCAGGGTGTAGATCTCGCCCGCCTTCAGGGTCACTTCGCGGGGGCCGAACCACTCGTGCTCCGGCAGCCCTTCCACATCCAGCTGATAGGTCTGGGCATGCAGTGTCTTGTTGAGGATTTTGAGGGTATAGGTGTTCTCGATGAGCCCCTCGCTGTTCTCGCGGAACAGCTGGTTGCGATCCCGCAGTATGTCGAGTCCCATGGGCATGATGGACATGGCGTTGTAGACGAACACCCCCAGCATGATGACCATCACCAGGCCATAACCGAGCAGCTTGGGCCGCGCCACATGGGTGCTGTTATGGGCCAGCTTGTGCTCTGTGGTGTAGCTGATCAGCCCTTTCGGATAGCCCATCCGATCCATGGTCTGGTCGCAGGCGTCGACGCAGGCACCGCAGTTGATGCACTCGTACTGCAGGCCGTCGCGGATGTCGATGCCGGTCGGGCAGACCTGAACGCAGAGGTCGCAATCGATGCAATCCCCCAACCCCAGCGCCTTGGGATCCGCTTTGCGGCTACGGGCACCCCGGGTCTCACCACGCTTGGTGTCGTAGCCGACGATGAAGGTATCCTTGTCGAACATGGCTGACTGGAAGCGTGCATAGGGGCACATGTGGATACACATGATGGCACGCATCCAACCGGCATTGCCGTAGGTACAGGCCGTGAAAAACAGTACCCAGAAGATGACCCAACCACTCGCCTGCAGGGTAAAGAAGTCGGGCACCAGCTCGGTCACATCCTGGAAGTAGGCGACGAAAGTGAGACCGGTACCGAGGGATAGCAGGATCCAGGCCAGATGCTTGGCCCCCTTGCGGGCCAGCTTCTCGCCACTCCAGGGGGCGGCATCCAGCTTGCGCCGCTTGTTGGCGGCGCCTTCCAGCTTCTCTTCAAACCAGATGAACATGAAGGTCCAGACCGTCTGCGGGCAGAGATAGCCGCACCAGACCCGGCCGAGGAAGGTGGTCACGAAGAAGAGGGCAAAGGCGGCGATCATGAAGATCCAGGCCAGCAGGGTCAGATCCTGCGGCCAGATGGTGGCACCAAAGATGTGGAACTGCTGATGGCCAACATCGAACAGCACGGCCTGACGACCGTCATAGCGCAACCAGGGCAAGGCGACGAAGAGCACCACGAAGAACCAGCCCATGACCTTGCGCATCCGCTGCCAATAGCCGGTCTGTGCCCTCACGTAAATGCGGTTGCCGGGATTGAACCTGTCATCGCTGGCTTTGAACGTGTTCGGGTTGAAAGTCCCGGTGACGCTCTTGTCAGTCACATCCTTGATATCGATTTTTTCATGATCGGCCATTGCAAGACACAGCTCCCTTATTTGTTATGGAGCGGATTATATCTTAAACAGCCTGCTAATTGTGTGGGTAAGATGTATCTAATGTTCGAGTCGTGTCGCAATTTTCAGCAACAAAAAAAGCGTATCGCCGGTTGACGATACGCCTCTCGTTGAGATTCTCATGAAACCACTCAGCCCGGTTTGTACCAAGCAGGGATCACTTGATGCCGCGAGCCTTGAGCAGGGCTTCCTTGAAATCGGGCACATGATCCTTGGCCAGACCCGGAATCATCGCCTGCTTGTCGGATTCCCGCATCTTGAGGTGGTAGATCAGCATGTCGTCGGTCAGGTCGGACAAGGCGCCGTCATAGCCAGCTTCTGCCGCCAGTTTGGCAACAAACTGCACCAGGCTGAGATCCTGTTCCTTGATCCAGGCAGGCTGCAACAACTCCAGCAGCTCTTCGATACGATGACATTGCATAGACAACCTCTTTAATCTGTCATGTGAAACTCAGGCAACCTTACCCATCAAGGCTACTTCGATACGATCCCGCCCATTATGCTTGGCCTGATAGAGGGCCGCATCCGCTTTTTGGATAAGCTCCGCGATGGAGCCGCTCTGATCCGGCACCAGAGTGGCGACCCCGAAGCTGCAACTGACCCGGCCTGAGACCAGGGATTTCTGGTGGGGGATACCCAGATCCTTGAGAGCCATCCGCACGTTTTCGGCAATCTGCAAGGCCCCCTGCATGCTGGTACAGGGCAGCAACAGAGCGAACTCCTCCCCGCCGTAACGAGCGGCGAGATCATCCTCGCGGCGCTGCACCTCGGCCAGCAGAGCAGCAACCCGTTGCAGACACTCGTCACCCTGCTGATGACCGTACAGATCATTGAATTGCTTGAAATAATCTACATCTACCAGCACCAGCGACAGGGGCGCCCGGGCGCGGTGACAGCGGCGCCAGGCCCGTTCCAGAGAGTCGTCGAGGTGGGCGCGGTTAGCAATGCCGGTCAGGCCATCGAGGCGGGAGGTGAGACGCAAATGCTCGGAGACGGCCTTCAGCTCGGCCACCAGATCGGCGTTGGAGAAGCGGTGGTAGAGGGAGGCGACCTGATCCCGCCGCAGACGGCGCAGCAGGGTCGGCAAAAAGACAAACAGATAGCCTGCCAGCATGCAGGAGACAATCCGTTCCTGCTCGTTGCCGGCCCCCAGCTCGAACAGCATGGCAAGCCCGAGTGGCAAGACGGCGCCATAGAGGGAGCGGCGGCTGCCAAACAGCATGATGGCACTGCCGGTGAGGATCAGGCTGGAGAGCATCATCATGGCGGCACGATAGGTGTCGGGCAGCTTGTCCATGTAGAGCAGCACGCCGAGCGCCCAGATGATGGAGGTAATGGTGACCCCGATGAACAGCTCGCGTTCCAGCACTGGCAAGGGGGTCTGCGTCAGACTGGACTGACGCCAGCGCAGGTGCCAGCCTCGACACAGCAGCAGCAGGCAGACCAGTGCCAACCAGCCGAGTGCCTCGCCAGCGGGCAGGTAATCGTGGAACAGCAGGCTCCAGCCGAGTGCCAGCAGGCCCAGGCAAGGCAGGCTGAATGAGGAGTGAGTATAAAGCTGGGCCATGATGGCCTGCTTCACCTGACGTGTCACACTCTGAGTCAACTGCATGCTCCCTGTACAAGAGCCGCACAGTCTACCACTCCCCCTTCCGGGCCAACAATAAAACGTCTGTTATTAAGCGGTTAGTCAACCGCGTTCCAGCTCGTCCAAGATAGGACACTCAGGGTTTTCGTCCCCGTGGCAGCAACAGACCAGCCCTTCGAGGGAGGTCAGCATGGCTTGCAAGCCTGCGATGCGGCTGCGCAGATCGACTATTTTCTCCTGCGCCAGCTTCTTCACCTGAGCGCTGGTTCTGTGCTCGTTCCGATAGAGCGCCAACAGCTCCTGGCACTCCTCCAGATTGAAGCCTGTCTCCCGCGCACGCTTGACGAAGCGCAGCTCCCGCAACGCGCCCTCCGTGTAGCTGCGATAACCGTTGTCGCTGCGTACAGGGGCTGAAATGAGGCCGATGCTCTCGTAGTAGCGAATCGTCTTGGCGGTCAGCCCCGTGGCCTTGGCAACCTTGCTGATATTCATTTATGTCTCCTTACCAATCTGGATGAGGGCTGGTGTGTGCGCCGCCTTGGGCTGCCAGCGTTTCAGTAACAGGGAATTGCTCAAAACGGTAATGCTGCTCAGGGCCATGGCCGCCCCCGCCAGCTCGGGGCTGAGATAGCCCAGTGCTGCCAGCGGAATGCCAATGATGTTGAACACGAAGGCCCAGAACAGGTTCTGCTGTATGGTGCGCCAGGTGGCCGCCGAGATGTCGATGGCATCGGCCACCAAGCGAGGGTCAGATCGCATGAGCGTGATGGAGGCGGTCTCCATTGCCACATCGGAGCCGGAGCCCATGGCGATGCCCACGTCCGCCGCCGCCAGCGCAGGGGCGTCGTTCACCCCGTCCCCCACCATGGCCACCAGCCCCTGGGTGCGGGCGCGCAGCGCCTCCACTTTTTCCACCTTGCCCGCAGGCAGCACGGAGTCAAAGGCTCCGTCCAGCCCCAGCTTGGCGGCGATATGGGCCACGGGTGCCGGCGCATCGCCGCTCACCAGCCAGCTGGCGATACCACGCTGGCGCAAGATGGAAATGGCTTCCGGGCTCTCTGGCCTCAAGGTATCGGCCAGGGCGGCGATAGCCACCGCCACGCCGTCGATGGCAACCCAGACCCGGGTCGCGCCGTCGGCGGGCGCTTCATCCTGTTGTGGCGGCTCAATGCCGAGCTGAGCCAGCAGGGAGGCGTTGCCGATGGCGACCCTGTGGCCCGCCACCTGACCGACAATACCGGCCCCAACCCGCACCTCGACCGCTTCCGGCTGGGGCATTGTCGCACCGTTGCCGACCGCCTCGCGCATGGCCAGCGCCAGCGGGTGTTCGCTCGCCTGCTGCAAAGCGGCCGCGAGCCGCAACTGCTCGTCATCGCCGCTCCAGCTCGCCAGCACGGGCCGCCCCTGAGTGAGGGTACCTGTCTTGTCGAAGATCAGCGCCTTGATGGCGTGGGCCTTCTGCAGGGTATCCACGTCTTTGATCAGAATGCCGTGACGGGCCGCCACCCCGGTGCCTGTCACTATGGCTGCCGGCGTCGCCAGCCCCAGCGCACAGGGACAGGCGATCACCAGCACGGCCACGGCAGCCAGCAGTGCCTGACCGAAGTCGTGGCCGTAGGCGTACCACACCAGCAGGGTGAACAGGGCTATGGCCATCACCACAGGCACGAACACGGCGGAAACCTTGTCCACCAGCTGTTGCAGCGGCGCCTTGCCCATCTGGGCGCTCTCCACCAGGGCGATGATCTTGCTGAGGCTGGAATCCTCCCCCACGGTCGTGGCTTCGATCTCCAGCACGCCGGAGCGGTTGATGGCGCCGCCCAGCACGCCCTCCCCGATACCCCGCGGCACCGGCAGGCTCTCGCCGGTGAGAATGGATTCATCGAGTTCACTCTCGCCGCTCACTATCTTGCCATCCACAGGCACCCGCTCGCCCACCAGCACCCGCAACCGATCGCCGCGCAGCACTTCATCTATGGCCAGGCTCTGCCAGCGCTCGCCACGCCAGACGGTGGCGGTTTCCGGCCGCAGCGCCATCAGTTCGCGAATAGCGGACTGGGTGCTGCGGCGGGCGCGCGCCTCCAGCAGTTTTCCCAACGAAATCAGGGTAATAATGATGGCGCTCGCTTCGAAATAGAGCTTGCCGCTGGCGGCCATCCCCAACGTCAGCAGCAGGTAGAGGCTGTAGAAGTAGGCGGCACTGGTACCGGTCGCCACCAGCACATCCATGTTGGCCGCGCGGTTCTTGAGGGCAAGCCAGGCGCCGCGATAGAAGCGGGCCCCAATCCAGAACTGCACCGGGGTGGCGAGCACCAGCTCCAGCCATGCGGGCATATGCCAGGGCAGCAAGCCCGCCATGGCGATCATGCCCACCAGCAGCGGCAGGGTGAGCAGGGCCGACATAACAACCTGGATCAGCGCCTTGTGTGTGGCGGCGGCTTCCTGAGCTTCCCGCGCCTGCAACTGCTGGCGGCGACCGCTGGCAGAGCCCTGCGCCAACTGGGCTCCAAAGCCGAGCTCCTCTATACGTTCGCGCAACGAGGCCGGCGTCTGCATACCCGGCACCAGCTCGATACGGGCCTGCTCGATGGAGAAATTGACCTCAGCCGAAATAACGCCAGGCAATGCCGCCAGCATCTTGTTGAGACGTGCTGAACAGCCTGCGCAGGTCATGCCGCTGATCTGGAAGGAGAGGGTCTCGTGGCCATAGCCATAACCCTGCCCGGTAATGCTGTCGAGCACCGCTGGCAAGCGCGCCGGATCGCTCAACTCGATGGCCGCCTGCTCCAGCGCGAAGTTGACGGTGGCCGTTACTCCCTCTAGCTGGTTAAGGGCGGTGCTGATGCGGCTGGCGCAATTGGCGCAGCTCATGCCGCTGAGCGGCAGTTGCAGATGAATGGGGTCTTGAATCTGGGTGGTCATGGTGTCCTCCTCGGAACCAATCGGCCAAACTGGCTGCCGACCGACAAACCCTAACCTTTACTGTAAGGGCAAGCTCAAGCCACGACACGCACTTTTTAAACATAAAAAAGCGACGCCCGCCCCTGCCGGATTACCCGGGCAAGAGGCGAGCGCCGATGCATGGCTTGTTAGCGCTAGAACAACGGGCGATTAGATGCCGTACTGGGCGCGATAAGCCTGCATGGCTGCCAGTTGTACCGCCAGCTCCGGCTGCTCTGCCTGTTTCTCTTCCAGATAGGCGATGAGATCCCCCATCTGGATGATGGCGATGATGTGAGCGCCATAGTCACGCTCCACCTCCTGGATGGCGGAGAGCTCACCCTTGCCCTTCTCCTGACGATCCAGCGCGATCAGTACGCCAGCCAGGGAAGCACCGTTGGCCTGGATCAGATCCATGGATTCGCGGATGGCGGTACCGGCGGTGATGACGTCGTCCACCAGCATGATGCGCCCCTTGAGCGGGCTGCCTACCAGATTGCCGCCCTCACCGTGATCCTTGGCCTCCTTGCGGTTGAAGCACCAGGGCACATCCACATCGTGTTGCTCCACCAACTGCACAGCGGTGGCGGAGGCGATGGGGATCCCCTTGTAGGCCGGGCCAAACAGCACATCGAACTCGATGCCGGCATCCATCAGGGCGGCGGCATAGAAGCGGCCGAGGCGGGCCAGATCGCGGCCGCTGTTGAACAAACCGGCGTTGAAGAAGTAGGGGCTTTTACGACCGGATTTCAGGGTGAACTCACCGAATTTGAGGACCTGCTTCTCCAGGGCGAACTCGATAAATTGACGCTGGTAGGCTTTCATTCTGGCTCCTTGCTGGTTTCGTCTTGGTGTCGTGTTGCTTCAGGTATAAAAAAACGCGGTCCATGCCGCGTTTTTAAAATTATGAAAGCGACTGCTTCTGCAGCCCAATGATCTCTTCAATGCCGCCCTTGGCGAGCCCCAGCATCGCCAGCAGCTCCTCATGGGTGAAGGGCTCGGCCTCCGCGGTGCCCTGCACCTCTATGATGCGACCATCTTCGGTCATCACCACGTTCATGTCGGTCTCGGCGGCGGAGTCTTCGATGTACTCCAGATCGCAGATGGCTTCGCCCTGATACATGCCGACGGAGACGGCGGCGATCATCTGCTTGAGCGGGCTCTGCTTGATCATGCCCTTCTCAACCATCCAGTTCAGCGCATCCACCAGCGCCACGCAGGCACCGGTAATGGAGGCGGTGCGGGTACCGCCATCGGCTTGCAGCACGTCGCAGTCAACGGTGATGGCGTGCTCGCCCAGCGCAGTCAGGTCGACAGCCGCACGCAGTGAGCGGGCGATCAGACGGGAGATCTCCAGAGTACGGCCACTCTGCTTGCCAGCGGCCGCTTCACGGTTCATCCGGGAGTGAGTGGAGCGCGGCAGCATGCCATATTCGGCAGTCACCCAACCCTGACCCTTCCCTTTCAGGAAGCGCGGTACGCTGGTGTCGACGCTGGCGGTGCAGAGCACGCGAGTGTTACCGAACTCCACCAGCACTGAGCCTTCTGCATGTTTGGTGAAATTGCGGGTAATGGTAACCGGGCGAAGTTGCGCGGCACTGCGATCGCTGGGACGTGACATGGAACGGACCTCTGGGCTGGCTCAAATTGGCGGGGGATTATAAGTGATCCCGCCCCAAATATCAGCCGCTAAGAAGCGGTTCCTGATCAGTCGTGAAAGACCGTCGCCAAGGTGAATGAGCGCGCAGGAACAGGCAGCAATAACCATCAATAGGGATGCAGGGCAGCAGCGCCACAAAAGCTGGACCTGGTTCTAAAACCACGGCATCGGCTGACGAGCAGGGCCGGGCTGAGTATACTGGCCCCACACTTCATCAAGCTCGGAACAATCAATGATTCACAGCATGACCGCCTACGCCCGCAAGGAATTCAAGGGCGACTGGGGCACAGCCGTTTGGGAAATTCGTTCGGTCAACCAGCGCTATCTGGAAACCTACATTCGCCTGCCGGAGCAACTGCGCAGCCTGGAGCCGGTGCTGCGTGAACGTTTCCGCGCCAAGCTGCAGCGCGGCAAGGTGGAGTGCAACCTGCGTTTCGAAGCAGCACAAGCCGCCGCCAGCCAGCTGCACATCAATGAAGAGCTGGCCAAGCTGATCATCGACAGCGCCAACTGGGTAATGAAAGAAGCGGGCCAGGGCCAGCTCAACCCGGTTGACGTGCTGCGCTGGCCGGGTGTCATGGCCGCCGCCGAACAGGACATGGATGCAGTCGCCACCGAGCTGCTCGGCGGGTTTGACCAGACCATGGAGGATTTCATCGCCTCCCGTGCCAGCGAGGGTGCCAACCTCAAGAACTTGATCCAGCAGCGTCTGGATGGCATTCAGGTGGAAGTGAAGAAAGTACGCGTGCACCTGCCGCAGATCATAGAGTGGCAGCGCCAGAAGCTCACCGACCGCCTGACCGAGGCCAAGGTAGAGCTGGATCCGGCTCGCATCGAGCAGGAAATCGTGATGCTGGCCCAGAAGATCGATGTAGCCGAAGAGCTGGATCGTCTGGAGATGCACATCAGTGAGACCATCAAAATCATGAAGAAGGGTGGCGCCTGTGGCCGTCGTCTCGACTTCATGATGCAGGAGTTCAACCGCGAGTCGAACACGCTCGGTTCGAAATCCATCAACGCCGACGTGACCCAGTCCGCCGTCGAGCTGAAAGTCCTTATCGAGCAGATGCGGGAACAAATTCAGAACATCGAATAGTTTTTCACCAGCCCAGGCATCTCTTAAAAGCCCCGTGTTACCTTGTGAATAGCAGGGTAGATACAGGGCTTTTAATTTTCCTAGCCACATAAATGGGCAGATGTCGGTGACAACCGACCTGCCGCGCCTGCTTGTGTTGTTCGACGATGATGGCTCCCCGTTCGCCGAAAAGGGTCATGTTGCGTAACCGGATACCCGCCTACAGGAGATCTTTCAGCCGGGTTAACAGCGCTTTACGGCTGTTGTTCGCCACCACAAATCGCTTAAAGCGCAGGGCAAACGCGGGGCTATCGCCTTTGAGCTGATAGGCTTCGCATAACTGATGCAAATAGCGTGATGCCGCATCGTAGCCACTGGCGCACGTGCGATCCGCTTGTTCTTGTGCTTGCTGCCAAGCGTGTTCGCGCTGATGGTAGATATCCGTCAATGCTTTTTCTTTTTCCGCTTTTTCAATCGCCATTTTCTTTGCGATCGCTTCAGCTTGCGCTTGCTGTAATTGGCGTTGCGCTTGTGCAACGTAAGGAGTGATCAGGTCGGGAGTTAACCAATACTGATAGGCTTGGTCTTGGTTGGCCGATTCTTTTCGCGTCATCGCCAAGGCTTGATGACGGGTTAACTGGCCTTGTTCAAACAGTGTGCTTAATAGCGTCTGTTTCTCCCCGTCAGTGAGATGATGGAACCAGCCGTCAAACTGAAACTCGGCCTGTTTGGCTGGGTGACTGGGGTGTGCATTCAGCACCATGGCCAGTGCGTTAACCCACGCCAAGGGAATATCATAAAGGGTGGCAAAAGCCTGCAGCTCCTCACTGAGGTGCTCAAAATCGAAATGAATTAAAGGCACCCCATCAATTTCTTCATTAAATTCGCATTCTTTCAGCCACATAAAATAGACAAGACGCCAATCCCCCTGAATTAAGGCACTGCGCAAAGCGGCTAAATGTTGGAAAAAGTCGTCAGCCTGTTCATCGTCAAAATATTCGCCATACTCTTCGATGGAAAAAATCATCAATTGCCATTCATCGCTTTCATCTACATGAAGGCCATCGAGCGAAACGCCAAGTAACGCATCGGGGATCGTGCCGGCAGGCAGCTTGATATAAGCATCAATGGAACCCCAGTTGGCATAGTAAAAACCGATGTCGAAATATTTTAACATCAGCTCAGCAGGCTCAGCCTTCAAGTCACTGTAGGTGTAATAGACCTGAAAAGCGGTCGCAGTAATCTCGGCTCGACTTGAAATGGCTCTGAGTGCCTGGCGGGCGTGAGGGGCTAACTGCCCGTCGACACGCTCAAATTTGTAGTATTGATATTCGCTCACGATGACCTTGCTATCGGTTAAGGGTGAATTGAAAGGTTTGCTGTAACAAAGGCTGGATATGAACCCTTCTGGCGACCGGCTCAGCGTTGATATAACGCTTCGGCTCAATCGTCACAAATCCCCAGTATTGTAAAAATCGTTCAATAAACCGTAACTCGATGAGCGTGCCCAAATTGCTTTCCGGTGAAAAGTAATGGTCGGGAGGGATGGCCAAGAGCACATCGGGGAACGCCGTCATCACCTCTTGCACCAACTCGGCGGCGCTGTGGTGGTGTTGCAGGCGCCACAGCATAAACACCCAAAATATACCCACATCGACATCGAATGGATGTTGGTCAAAATACGCCCAGTTATATTGGCTGACGGCAGCCGCTAGCATAGGTTTAAAAAAGGCCGGTATCCCTGCCGCCTGATACTGTTTTTGCGCTGCTTTTTTCACATGATAGCGACCGCTACGGCGATAAATAATCCCACTGAGTTCGGCCAACACTCTGGTGTAGTGCAGGGCATTGAATTTGTCTTCGTTATTGCCCGCAAACTCACAGATACCGAGGTTAGAACCGCATTGCGCCACGGCAAACTCCGGCAACAACTCACAGGCCTGTTTGACTAACTTCGTCGGCAAGTTGCCTTTGCTGGTGGCGTTGAATGACCCGGATTGCGCCATGGCCTCATCAAGCATGAGGCCTAAATAGCGCATCACCGGGCTGGCAGAAAGATCTTCTGGGGTGCTGATGGTGAGCCACTGTAATTGATCGAACGGTGCATAAAGCCAATTAGCCATTTGGGTTGGCGTCACCCCACAAAAATCGGGATGCGGTTGGTTATTACGATCCGCCATTTTGTGCTGTAACGCCACATTGAGTTCCGCCAGGCTCAAATGTGGGTTCATGGCCAACATGGCGGCAACCTCATCCTGCACGTCGGCATGCAGCTTGTCCTCGCGGGTCATACAACAACGTTTAAATTTTTTACCGCTGCCACAGGGGCAGGGATCGTTTCGACTGAGTTTCATCATCCATGCCTCTTATCATCGGGCGAATGCTGCAAGCGGCTTATCAGGACAAGGCTCCTTCCACCAGCGACTCGGCCAAGGCAAGTTGGGTCAGCTGGTTGGTTTGCAGGCGGGATTTAAGTTGATCGCAGAGGGAGATCAGCTCATCGACTTTCTTTATAATCCGATGCTGTTCTGCACAAGGGGGGATCACACAAGGTAGTGACTCTAATTTACCTTGATATATGGCCCAAACATTCGTCGTGCCAGACTTAATTTTATTCAATTCATTTTTACCAGCAGGGCTGCGCATCCATATATCGATCATATAGGGTAAGACCTCATCAAAGAATTCAGCCCTTAATATATTGTTATTGTAAAGAATGATCTCCTGAGTATCGGAGGTGAACACGCAGGTTTTTCCAACAAGCTCTTCACTATTTCTAGTATTAAACAGAAGATCGTGTTTTTTAATATAATATTGTTCAACCTCACCTTGCATTGCATTCACTCGAGTCACATTGCTTAGATCAAAGCCGCCATCATTCAAAATATTATTCATTTTGAAATATATATACTGGCCATCAATCGATTGTTGGCTCCTCCCTCTATCAAGCCCTGTAGAATAAAAAGTCGGTAGTAATCCGAATCGGCACCATGCCCACCCCTTCGGTAATTCAAACGGCTTTTCTTCTTCACTAATCGCGGGTAGCGGCTTCTCTTTTTTGATTTTCCTCTCTTTGACCAGCTGCGCCTTTTCGGCGGCGATACGCGCCAGCAGAGCGGAGGCGGGTTCATCGCTCGGGTCTTGCGGTACCAGCTTGCCCATCACCGCCAGTTGCAGGATGGTCTGTTTCAGGGCGTCGATACTGGCCTCGGTGGTAAAGAGGGTATCGAAGTGAGCGCTTAGCCGCGCCCAGTTTTTCGCCAGCTCGTCGGCATCGCCGGAGTCGGTCAGGGTGGTGAGTAATGTTTCCACCAATGTCTGATGGGCCGCCAGCTGTGATTCGCTGCGCTGCTCCAATTGGTCGCAGAGGGCCATTAACTCATCCACTCTATCCATAATATGGTTTTGCTCCTTTAGAGGACCCAACGGAATAGGAGCAAGTTTAAGTTTATCTTGAGATATATTCATTTGGCTTTCAGCCATGCCAGATTTTGAGCCATCAATATAAACAGCTGTTGCACCAGCATTTAGGCATAGAGATATAAAACGTTCCGATAAACCAACTTCAACCAAGTGAAATCGAATTATCTTGTCAGAAATCATCAGCTTTGGTCTGGTTTTTTCAACTAAGCATGAAATTCCTACTCTATTTTTAGGGCCAGCACGAGTAATTAGGATGTCGCCAACCATAACTTCATACTCGGGTCTCGGAGTCTTTGTTTTATCAAGAACTTTGTTCTCATATTCTCGATACTCCAAGGTTTGTACTGCTGTTGTCTTCAGGACACCCCAAGTATCAATATCTGGTGAGGCTTCAGGAGGGCAAGCAGGGCTCCAGCCAGCATCCATTATGGTGATGATGTCTTTTAAATGGCACCACTCCCAGCCCTGCGGCAGTTCAAACGGCTTTTCGTTTTCACTAATCGCAGGTAGCGGTTTCTCTTTTTTGATTTTCTTCTCTTTGACCAGCTGCGTCTTTTCGTCGGCGATCCGTTCCAACAGCACGGAGGCCGGTTCATCGCTGGGGTCTTGCGGCACCAATTTACCGCGCACGGCCAGCTCAAGGATCAGCTCGCGCAGCTTTTTGATGCCGGTGAGCTCCAGCTTGCTATTGCTGCCGCGCCCGGCACTGCTTTTGGGGCGCACCGCCGCAGTCCAGAGATCCAGGTGGTCGGTAATCAGATTTTCTATTTTCAGCGCCGCCATTATGCCTGCTCCCCCTGCTTGGCCGCACCTTTGCCCAAGGCGTCGCCCAGAATGGCTTTTAGCTGGTCACGCAGGGTCTGGATTTCAGCCTGCTCTGTGGCATAGCACGCCAGCAGCTCGTCGGGGTCGTGACTTATCTGCTCACCGACATGGGGGTTCTTGATATCGAGGTTGAAGTTGCGCTCGATGATGGTGTCGATGCTGACCTTCCAGGCTTGCTCGTTCTCTACCCGGGCGGCAAAGCCGTCCGCCTCCTCACCCCACCAGGCGATCTCTGCCTCAAACTCCTCGAACTTCATCGGCTTGGTCTTGCTGTAGTTTTTCACCCCAGCCGGATAGGGGTGCTCGTAGAACCAGACATCCTGGGTGGGCTGCCCCTTGGTGAAGAAGAGGATATTGGTCTTGATGCCGGTATAGGGGGCAAACACGCCATTGGGCAGCCGCACTATGGTGTGCAGGTTGCACTCAGCAGTGAGCAGTTGCTTGATCTTGGTTTTGACCCCTTCACCAAACAGGGTGCCATCGGGCAGCACCACGGCGGCGCGACCACCCTTTTTCAGTACTTCGATGATGAGTTGCAGGAACAGGTCGGCGGTTTCACGGGTGCGCAGATCGGCAGGGAAGTTCTGCTCGATGCCATCCTCTTCGGTACCGCCAAAAGGCGGGTTGGTGAGGATCACATCGATATCGCTATCCCAGCTCGACAGCGGCTTGTCGAGGGTGTTGCCGTGGCGGATCTGCACCGGCACCTCGATGCCGTGCAGCAACATGTTGGTGGTGCAAAGGAGGTGCGGCAGCTGCTTCTTTTCGACCCCCAGGATCTGCTGTTGCAGGGTCTGGTGGTCGGCAGCGGTCTCGACATAGTGCTCTTTGACATGATCAAACGCGCAGGCGAGAAAGCCGCCGGTGCCGCAGGCCGGGTCCATGATCCGCTCGCCGAGTTTGGGGTCGATGCGGTTGACCATAAAGCGGGTGACGGCGCGGGGGGTGTAGAACTCGCCCGCATTACCGGCGCTTTGCAGGTCGCGCAGGATCTGTTCGTAGATGTCGCCAAACAGGTGGCGCTCGCTGCTGTCGGTAAAGTCGATCTCGTTGAGCTTGTTGATCACCTGCTTGAGCAGGGTGCCGTTCTTCATGTAGTTGAAGGCATCGCTGAACGCCTCTTTCACCACGTAGCCACGGGGGTTGAGACTGATATTGGCAGGCTGGTTTTTTAAGGAATCGAACAGATCGTTGTTGACGAAATCGAGCAGGGCATCGCCGGTCAGCCCTTCGCTATCGGCCGCCCAGTTGCGCCACAGGAAACGCTCGGGGATGGGGCAGCGGTAGTTACCCTGCTCAAACTCCAGCTCCTCTTCCTGGGCGTCGAACACTTTCAAAAACAGCAGCCAGGAGAGCTGGCCGAGGCGCTGGGCATCGCCGTCGATACCGGCGTCCTTGCGCATGATGTCCTGAATGGATTTGATAACTGAGCTGATGGATGACATGGAATTCTCTGCTTTTTACAACAATGGTGACGAATACAGGGGCGAATGCGTCAGGAAGATCGATAAAACGAGCGGCCATGATTGCCATGGCCGCACTGTGGTTCGGTTGCAGTCTTGGCGTCAGGCGCTCTGTTGCTCGCGATCAGTGTGGCGATAGATTTCTTGCTCCAGTTCGGTGATGGCCTGTTCGAACTGTTTGGCGCCACCAAAGCCCTTCTTGGCCAACTCCAGCGGCCGACCCAACTCGGTAAAGGGGGCCACTTTTAGCGCATCCTTGGTCTCAATCTCGGTCACACCCTGATCGGCATACTTTTCGAGCAGGCTGGTAAGCACCTGCTGGGCGGTGTCGTTGTACTTGGTGAAGTAGTTGCGCTTTTTGACGTTGTTCGCCCGCTCACGGCGGGTCAGTGGCGGCTGATCGTATACCACATGGCAGATAAGGTCGAACGGGTCGAGCTCCTTGCCCACTTCCTGCTCCAACACCTCCCACAGCACGCCCGCCTGTACCAGCTCATCCATGATGGCTTGCTTGCGCTCAGCCGCCTGCCAGCGTCTGGTGAAGGCATCCAGGGTGGCAAACTCCTTGAGCAGGGTCTTTTTGGTGTAGTCCTTGAAGGATTCGGTCACCAGCTTGCCATCAGCATCGTAATACTGCACCCGCTCGGCGATGACGCTGACGGCCACGCCGTTGACATAATACTTGCTGACTCCGGGCGTTGGACCACCCAGCGGGCCTGCGCCCAGCCCCCCTGCGCCACTTTGGCCACCATCACTGCCGGTTGTGTAGCTACCGGGGTGTTCATCGACACCGGGGGCAAGCGGATCGTCATTATCGCCGGGTTCATCGGCTGGCAGTGGATCGGTGCCATCGATGATATCGCCCAGACCATCATCGGGGTTGTTGATGTCTGCCGGTTTGACCACCATGACGCGCTCCGGATCGCCATCGAAACGGGGATCGGCAAACAGCTCGGTGGCCTTCTTGAAGTCGAGAATGGTAAACCAGAGTTTGCCGTACTTGTCATCGATACGGGTGCCACGGCCTATGATCTGCTTGAACTTGGTCATGGACTGGATGTTTTGATCCAGCACCACCAGCTTGCAGGTCTTGGCATCGACGCCAGTGGTCATCAGCTCGGAGGTGGTGGCGATGACCGGATAGGGCTTTTTCGGGTTGATGAAGTTGTCGAGCTGGGCCTTGCCAAGGTCATCGTCGCCGGTGATTTTCATCACATAGCGATCATCTTTCAGCATCTGCTCAGGGTTAAGGTTTGCCAGCGCCCGTCGCATCCGGTCGGCATGATCGATATCGTTGCAGAACACTATGGTCTTGGCCATCGGGTCGGTTTTCTTGAGGTAGTTGGTGATGGTCTCGGCCACCAGCTGGGTACGCTCGTCGATCACCAGAGTGCGGTCAAAATCCTTCTGGTTATAGATACGGTCTTCAATCAGGTTGCCCTGTTTGTCCATCTGCCCTTTGGTGGGACGCCACCCCTGCAGATCAACGTCTATATCGACCCGCACCACCTTGTAGGGGGCAAGAAAACCATCTTCGATCCCCTCTTTGAGGGAGTAGGTATAAACAGGGTCACCGAAGTAATCGGTGCTGGAGACGGTTTCGGTCTCTTTGGGCGTGGCGGTGAGACCAATCTGGGTGGCCGATGAGAAGTATTCGAGTATCTCGCGCCAGGCGCTGTCTTCGGCGGCGCTGCCCCGATGGCACTCATCCACCACGATCAGGTCGAAGAAGTCGGGTGAGACCTGCTTAAAGGCTTTCTGTGACTCTTCTGGCCCGGTGAGCGCCTGATAGAGGGCAAGGTGGATCTCATAAGCGGGATCGACAGTGCGTCCGGTGACCTTGGTCATGGCCGGGCCAAAGGGCTGAAAGTCATTGATCTTGGTCTGATCCACCAGAATGTTGCGATCGGCCAAAAACAGGATGCGCTTCTTGGCCCCCGCCTTCCACAAACGCCAGATGATCTGGAACGCGGTGTAGGTCTTGCCGGTGCCGGTGGCCATCACCAGCAGCACCCGATCCTCACCTTTCGATATGGCTTCTACTGTCTTGTTGATGGCCTGCAGCTGGTAGTAGCGAGGGGATTTGCCGCTGCCATCGGAGTAGTAGTCCTGACTGATGACAGGCAGTTGGGCCTGGGTGTAGCCCTTCCAGGTGCAGAGCTTATCCCAGAGCTGGCCCGGGCTGGGGAAGTCCTCCAGCGCAATCTCGGACTCCAGCTGGGCCGGATTGGTCTTGTCATGAAACACGAAGCCATCGCCGTTACTGGCAAACACGAACGGCACATCCAGCAGACGGGCATAATCGAGCCCCTGCTGCATCCCCTTGCCAATCTCATGCTGGTTGGCTTTGGCCTCGATCACTGCCAGTGGCAAGCCCATCTTGTGATAGAGCACGATATCGGCCGATTTGACCTTTTTCCGTGCTGCCATCTGGCCGCGCACCACCACTTTGCCATCCCGCAGCTTCACCTCCTGGCGGACCTGGGTCAGGTCATCCCACCCCGCCGCCTTGATAGCAGGCAGCAAGTATTTCGAGATGATGTCGGCTTCGGTGAGGGTTGCTTTGTTGATCTCGGCCATGAGCACTCTTCCGGTCGGGGGACAATATTGCTCAAGATTCTCTCATAAAATCAGCCGAGTTTTGTTGATTTCAGACTCATAAAGCAACATGGGGGGCTGCTCTTGATAGCATGCCTTCTGGCCAAGGATACGTCTGGCAATGGCATAACTAGGTCGTAGTGAATGCTTGTTGAAGGGCATACCTTTTTGGAACCATCGCACGGCATCAAAACACGACCTCTCGGTAGCCTTTTGATCCGACGGAACACACTTCAAGTCTGCGCCTTCACCAATAGATAGCTTTTGAGTTGTCTTTGAACGCTTGATACAGACCACCCACATACTTCAGTCAGGATCGGTAGGTTTGCTGCACGATAATGCGTAGCGTCCCTCACAATCCTGGCTATAGCGACCAGCTGTTTACGTTTGCAGAGCAAGGTCTCGGCTGGTTGGCTGCGCATATCGATTGAAACTTCGACTTTGCCGTTCTCTTACCCGCTATAGGGGATAAATGCTAAAAACCGCCTATGGCGTGTAAATGATATTTACCTCCTATAACAGGTAAGCTTTGATATACCTGCCATAGCGTGTAAATTAGAAGAACGCACGCTACCAGGTTGTCGAATCATGAAAGTAACCAGCGCCAAGCAGCTGAGCGCCTATATCAAGGATGCCAGGCTTTCGCAAAAGCTTTCCCAGGGTAAAGTGGCCGAGAAAGTGGGGATTAGGCAAGACACTGTATCCAGCTTCGAGCTCAACCCTGAGTCCACCAAGCTGGAGACCCTGTTCAAGATCCTCGCAGCACTCGAGTTGTCACTGGACATCAAACCCCGCAATGAGTCATCCGAGAGTCCGGCATCGGGCTGGAAGGAGGAGTGGTAATGGCCAATCTGGCTGTCTACATGAACGGCTATCGGGTAGGCACATTCACCAAAACTACCAGCGGCGCCCATCAGTTTCAGTACCATGGGTCATGGTTAGCACAACCAGGCAGCCGTCCCATCTCACTCTCCATGCCATTGCGCCATCAGCCCTACCGGGGCGATGAAGCCTATAACTTTTTCGACAACCTGCTGCCAGATAATACGGAGGTGAGGAACAGGGTTGTAGCACGCTATCAAGCGGCATCAACCCAGCCCTTCGATCTGCTCAGTTGCATTGGCCAGGATAGCGTAGGGGCATTACAGCTGGTTACCGAAGGGCACGATGTTCCAGATGTCAGGCGAATCGACTACAAGGCACTTTCCGATGACGAGCTCGAGCAGATCCTGACCAGCTACAAATCAGGAATCCCTTTGGGGATGGTCAGGGAGCAAGAGGAGTTCCGGATCTCTATCGCCGGGGCGCAAGAAAAGACTGCGCTACTCTATCTCGATGGCCGTTGGTACTTGCCACTCAATGCAACGCCGACAACCCACATTATCAAACTCCCTATCGGCAAGATTGAAAGCCACTCCTACTCGATAGACCTCTCCCAGAGCGTAGAAAATGAATATCTCTGCACTCTGATTGCCAAGGAGTTTGGTCTACCCGTACCTCACTGCTTCATGATGCAGGTTGGCCAGGTCAAAGCACTGGCTGTGGAACGCTTCGACAGACGTTACGCTGCCGATCGCAGTTGGATCATGCGCCTTCCCCAAGAAGATTTCTGTCAGGTATTGAATGTTCCGTCAGCACGGAAATACGAGAGCCATGGAGGACCGGGGATCACTGACATCATGAAAACCTTGCTGGGCTCTGCGACACCAGAACAGGATCGCTACCTGTTCATGAAGTCTCAGGTCCTGTTCTGGCTGCTGGCGGCCACCGATGGCCATGCAAAGAACTTCTCGGTCTTTATTGAACCGGAAGGGCGTTTTCGCCTGACCCCTTTTTACGACATCCTATCTGTCTATCCGGTGTTTGGCGGCCGAGGTCTACACCCACGCGATGCAAAGCTGGCCATGGGCCTGACCGCGACCAAGGGCAAGAAATATGCGATAGAGCAGATATTTCCTCGCCATTTCTATCAGACTGCCAAAGCGGTTGGATTTGAAAAGGTGCAAATGGAAATGATCCTAAACGAAATGGCCAGTAGTCTGGATGAAGTGATCTCGGCCGTCAGTCAGCAGTTACCAGAGACATTTCCCGCCCAGATTGCGGACTCGATTCTGGATGGACTCAGCACCAGAGCGCAGCGTTTAACTCTGTAGTCAACCAAGTGAAATGAATCCTGGCCAGAGACAAAACATAAGCACCAACCATTACCACCTCACATCCAGGCCCAGTTTTTCCTGTTTCCCACTTTTCCCACCTCTACCTGGCCAGCGTGGGGATGGTTCAGGATAAACAGGGGGCTATAACCATTGTTTGGGTAGTTTTTTCTAAAAAAATAAGACAAATCACATCATACATATGATTTTTATAGTTATTTACAATCCATCATGTAATCAGACCCAGAACATAGAGTGATGGATGCAAGAAGCCCGTCAACGACGGGCTTCTGCTCTAGGCCTGCACCACACTACCCTTGGCTTGAGCCAGATCAGATTTTCACTCAGCGCCGACAGCATCTGACTCGCTTGTGCGGTATGCTGGCACGCTGATGATCAACAACGACCTCTATTGAGGCCTGCCTTATGAAATACCTTGTAGTTCAAACCAAACAGATAGGGGATGTACTGATCTCCACCGCGCTGTGCAACAACCTCAAGCAGAATGACCCAAACGGCGAGGTTCACTATCTGGTCATGGATTATTGCGCGGGTATGGCGCAGGGCAATCCCAATATCGATCGACTCATCGTCATCGAGAAAGCCAAGCGCAACGACTGGCGTTACATGAAGGACCTGCTGCTGGATATCCGCCGCGAAAACTATGACGTGGTGGTCAACAGCCAGGGCCAGATGATCGGCCTGCTGACTTGCCTATTTTCCGGCGCCAGATTGCGGATAGGATTTGACTCCTTCCCCTGGCGACTCGGCCACAACCGCATAGTGCGCTTTCGCAAAGACACCGAATTCCAAGGCAACAGTACCCTGATCGACGACAGGTTCTCGCTGCTAAAGCCGCTCAAACTGGCCAAAGAAGATCGCAATTACCATCTCTGGCTGAGCGAAGAGGAGAAACAGCAGGGACGGGAAACCTTGCAGGCGGCCGGCGTCGACCCTGCGCGACTCTTGATCGCCATGGGGGTCAACTCGCTGGGGCACTACAAGCGCTGGCCCATCGACTGCTTCGCCCAGGTTGCCCAATGGCTCATCGAACAGCACAACGCCCAGATCCTGATCTACTGCGGGCCGGGAGAAGAAGAGTACAACCGCAGCCTCAAACCGCTGCTGTCAACCGAGCTGCAGGCCAGCGTATTTGACCACATCAGGACCCGCTCGGTGCGGGAACTGGTGGGTCTGTTCGCCCATTGTCAGCTGTTTGTCGGCAACGATACAGGCCCGCGCCACATGGCCCAGGCCATCGACCTGCCCCTGCTGACCATAGTCGCCCCGGGCGGCGACAAGATCATCGCTAACCCGGTCAACCACCCCCGTTATCAAGCCATCGATATCTTCGATGCCAAGGGGGCAGAAACTGAGCAGCTATCAGCACTGAATAAAAATGGCACGAATGAACAACTCTATCGCCTCATTACTCCCGAGATGATAACTGGCAGATTGAGCACGCTTATTTCTCAACTGAAAGCAACATAGAAAGCGCGTCAGATATTGCATGACTTTCTACATTGTTCATATCTGCATTGATGCCTGGAGAGTGGCTAAATATCACCTTGGTTAAGGGTGAGGGACTTGGTAGCCATTGATTGAACTCATTCCCATGTAGTGGGTAAATAGAGATCAGTGGTTTTTTGAGTCCGGCTGCGATATGAACGATGGCAGTATCGACCGAAATGACCACGCTGGCTTCCCGAATGCAATAAATTGCATCCTCAATTGTATTCACCCCTTCCAGTAGCGCCACATTGTTTGCACCACAACCATTTATCATTTTCTGTGCATCCTCACGAGTGGCCGGTGAGGAAAGTAGAGCAAAATGACGAGTGGGGAAACACTGACCCAAAACAGTCAGCAATTCCGTTACCTTTCCTTGTGACATGGACTTGTAACGCGTACTACCAAAAGGATTGATGACAATACTATTGTCGCAGCCAGATATAACCTTGTCTCTAGCAACATCGGGGATGATATATGTAGTATCTACATCCATTAACCCTAACATATTTAATAGATATGTATATTTCTCTTGAAATAGCATGCCCTTGGTCGTATCAGAGAGCTTTATATTTACCCGTGCGACATTATCATCCAGCGATGCGATATTGGTTGGCGATAACTTATACAAAAAGTATAAGTCTTTCATCTTCATCCCTTCGGTGAGATGTATTGCCAAATCCACATGAGGAATTGACAAGGCTATATCGCAAAGAGTTTTGTAACTTGGCCTTTTAGTTACTTCTATCACATGGTCAACACCGAACTCCTCTCGATACAAAGGTGCCAAGGCGGGGGAGGTAATAACAGTAATGAATTTATTAGGCAGCTTTTTCAGCTCTCGGAAGAAAAATGATGAGGCAAATGAATCGCCTATCTTGGCATCCCAACGAATAACTAAAATATGACTTATGTCTCCTTGCAAGCCAAGAGGAGTCTTCTTGTCAAAAAAAAGAATTCCCAAGGCCCGACGAATCCGGTCGCGTAATAACTGCAGATAACCAATCACGATTCGACCTCTCGGTTAGCCAGATGAGGACCATAGTTGCGATCATCGATCGTTGTCTCAAACAATCCTACATCCATGCAGCTTGGCTCAACTCCGGATGCAGTCAGTCCATTCAATTGCAACCGCCCGGTCAGATAATCAGATGGCATTCTGATTGGATATGCCTTGCTTAATAATTTTTTAGCGCCAGATAATGTCAATATATAACCAGCCGTAGAGATTATCCCACGTTTAGAGCTACAACTTGGGGTGCGATATCTTGCAAGACGATATCCCTCGGGCAAAGGCTTCATCCATGGCCAACATTTAGCTTTGCCATGATACAAGAAAATAATCTCAGAATGACTCTTTGCAATGGCGCTCTCCATAATCGCGTTGAAGTGCATATGGAGATATATATCATCCTCCAGCACCACACAACGCTCTATGTTTTTTTCCACCATCATCTCATACAACCTGATATGACTCATGGCACAGCCTACTTCGCCCATGCTGAGATCGTGACCACACGTCTCACGGGCAAGGGGAAAGTCAACATGCTGCAACTCAGCATCACTCAATGATTTACCATCGACTGCATCGAAAAATGTAAATTCAAGGCCAAGATGCTTCATCTGTTTAATAAGCATTGCTCGCCGATCTTGACTTCGAGAAAGACTAATGACAAATATCGGAATCATAATGCGCTCTCATTTACTTTTATTTCAGATGAATACCAAACAAATATTAGACTTAATGCGTAAACATACAATACATTTTGATGTTCAAATGGAACGTCACTCAGTCCATTGATAGCAAATGTTAACGGGATAAAAACACCCGCTGACATCCACCCCATATTCTTTATGGCCAATCCTATTGGATAAAATAAAAAGACTGCTAGAGCAAAAAAACCAACGCTACCGCGAATAACCATATTCTGCATATACTGATTATGAGCATGAGCCAGAGCAGAGTGAAGAATAAGGGGAGAAACTAGTTTTTTTGCAGCCTGTTCCTGTTTCAAGCTATCAAAACCGCGGGTTCCCACTCCAAAGACGGGAGCATCAACAAACCCCAACCAAGCACTCTGCCATGCCACGACCCTAAGCCCCCATGAAGAATCATACGACCCTTTATCCATTTTCTGCATGTCGGACACCGCAGCCGCTACCCGTTTCTGGATCAACTGATTGCTATGATACGTTGCTCCCAGAGCAGCAGTGCATAACACGGCAATCGCAGCGTATTTCCAAGGCTTGAAACACCCCTTATAGCAGATGATATAAACAATAACACCGCCGAGAGCCAGCCAGACACCACGACTCTGGGACAGGTAGAGAGCAAACAGGGCCGCCACCAAAGCGACCAAGGCGCCATACCTTATCCAGCTCAACAGTTGTCTCTGCTGGAACACAAACCAGTTCAATATCGCCAGTGTCAATGCAGCCTGCGAAAAGAGAATGGCATTGGTAAATCCTTCAACTCTGACAATACCACTCTGATATTGCCAGAGGCTCATAATACCCAAGCCAATACCCCCAGTGACAATCGCAGCATAGCCCAGTGTCAACAGAGCTGGCTTGCGTGGTATCAGCAACGCAAACACAACAACATAGAATAAACCACGCATCACACCATATTGATCACCATGGATCAGCCGGTTTACAAAAATCATGGCTGCATAGGCTGCCAATACCCAGAGAATACGCCGGTCCTCAAGCCCGACGTTTCGCTTTTTACCAAAAACGTAATTTAGCAGACCAAATACGGATGCCACGACGAGTAGATTGGAAAGAATTGTCTGGCCGGCTGGCACCAAAAAAAGGCCGCAAAATGAAAACATAATCACCAGCGCAAACAAGGCTGTCGTAGCTTTGTCGAGCAGTTCAAGGCTTCTAATGGACATCAATTATTATTTCCTGAATACGTAGTTACCCCGAATCTTCCGCCACAGGCCAAAAACATCGGTACGAGGGAAAATGGCGATGCGACGGATCCGATAGGGATCCTGATGCATGGCTCTGGGACCACTGTTGGTGGCTACGGCAAAGCGGTAACCAGCGGCCTGTGCCTGCTCCTTGGCGCTATCATCCATGTCCCCATAAGGGTAAGCAAACGACAGCAGCGAATAGCCAAGCAATGCTTCCAACTGTCGTTTATTTTCTCTTATTTCATGGGCTTGTTGCTCGGGGGGGAGCTTGCTCAGCCGTGGATGGGTCAGGGTATGGCCCCCAATCTCCACATGGCCGGAGGCCACCAGTGCTTTTATCTGCTCCCCATTCATCAGGGAAATCTGGGTATCCGGGTTGGTGGGGTGTTCCACGTCCCAACGATTATGCTCCTCTCCCGTCACCACATATACCACGGCTTTGTACCCGTATTTTTCAAGCAATGGCAGCATGCGGGTAAGGTTGTCCTGGTAGCCGTCATCGGCGGTGATCATCAGGTACTTCTTGCCATATTCCAGGCGATGAATGAAGCCCCTCTCAGCCAGATCGCGGAAGGTCAGCGTCTCGTAGCCCAACCATTTCAGCAAGCGCAGATGCTTCTCAAACATGGCAATCGGCATCCAGGTACCATGAACCCCCTTCTCGCTGTCATGCTCGATAAAGCGGTGATACATAACGACAGGCATCTCCCGGCGCAGGGTCTCGACTACAGCATCCTGATAGACAGACTCCAGCCCGGATACTACCCCTTGCAAGCCATACTCAGCCTGAATGCGCTGGCAAATAACGTCCGGCACACTCCGGCTGGCCAACGCAGGCAGAATTTGCGCCTTCAAGGCAGCGAAGTCGATAGCCAGATCCTGCGGGCCTATGTCGCCAAAATTACTGGCCAGCGCCTCCGCTAGGTTCTGTTCAGTCACCAGACCAATCGCTTTGGCCTCGCCGATGGCAAACGCAGGGCGCCCGCACAGCAGTGCCTCCATTGCGACCCTACCAGCCCCGATCACTAGATCGCAACCCGCCAGCAAGGCTGGCACATCATCCACATAGCCGACAAAATCGACCTGGTTCTGAAAGCGACAGAAACGCTCGGGCACCTGACTGCCGCTCACCACACGAACCTGACAAGTGTCCAGATCAAGCACCTCATCCAGCAGGCGATAACAGAGCTCGCCCTTGGGACCGCTCAGGCGACCTATGATGGCGATCACCGGCCTGGCATTGTCAGGCACCGGCACTGGCTGGAACTTGTCTGTCTCGATACCGTTGCGCAGTACCTGCACTATGTCCGGATCCACCCCCAGGTTGTCGATGATCTGGTGGGCTATATCTTCACAGACAGCCACAGCCCTAAACCCAAGGGCATGGAAGGCCTTGCGAGAGGCGTGTACCGGCTGACGCCCATGTACCGTGGTGATCATAGGAGTACCGGTCAGTTTGCAGGCCACATAGCTGCTCCAGCCAGATGCACGGGAGTGGGCGTGTACCAACTGAATATGGTGCTTCTTGATGAGGTAGATGAGGTAAAACACATGCCAGAAACGGCGCAGTATGCTGCGCTTGTTGAAACGCAGCTTGAACACCGGCCCCAGGGTAGGCTTGGTCAGCGTATCTGAAACGTAAAAAACGTTGTGGCCACGCCGGGTCAGTTCGTTACCGACCGTGGTGGCATAGACCTCAGCTCCCGTCACTTCAAGCTGGGAGAGTGCCATCAATATGTTCATATTTTTCCCACCCACAACGTATTCTATACATCTCTCTACCATTTCATGAGAGAGCGGTAGACGAATTTCATCATGCCGATGAGGCGATGACTAGGTATTTAATAGTGTCTCAATATCTTGCATGCTGCGTTCGAAGCTGAAAAATTCAGATCGCTGCTTCGACAACTCAGCATAGCGTTCACGAATGGCATCATTCTCCAATAGCATTTTCAAACCATCAGCTAACGCTTGTGCATTCGCAATGGGTACCAAATGACCAAACTCCCCATTACTTAATGCCTCTTTGGGTCCGGTACAATCGGTTGACACAATGGGCTTACCAAGCGTCATCGCCTCAACCAGTACAACTGGATATCCCTCATAATGAGAAGAAATGACAAATATGTCACAACCTGCAATGTAGGGATAAGGATTGTCTTTGAAACCAAGCAGACTAGTATTATCACCCAGTTGATGCTCTGTGATATAGGCTTCCAGAGTCGACCTGTCTGATCCTTCACCAAGAATCGTCAAGTGATAATTCAATCCCGCAGATATGTTTATTCTGTGAGCATCCAACAGAACATCAAATGCCTTTTGATCATTGAGCAAGCGACCAACAGCCAATACATTGAGACCCGAACCAACTCTGATTTTCTGTTCGCCACCATCAATGATTTTTTTTAGATCTATCGGGTTATAAATGACTGAGGTAATATCATTCAGAGCAGGGTAAAGACTCAAAACTGAATGCTTGGAACCTTCCGAAACACAGATTATTTGATCCATGTTCTCATATACGACCTTCTCTATCTCTTTGGGCAGGGTATGATGTTTCTCCAGGTCTATATGTACCCATGCTATTTTTTTCTTGGGTCCATCCAGGTGGGATAATAGCAAACTGCTGTCACCCTCCAGAAACGAAACCCCGACATCATACTCCTCTGGGAACGACATGTTGGCTAGCCATGGCTTTGATAGAACTGCATTAAGCCATCTTTTCTTTAGCGAATACATCATTCCTCTACGGACTAGCCCCGTAGGCTCTGCATCTAGCAGGTATTTTATTTTTACATGAGGTGGAACTTTTGATAGATACATTCCCTCACGTTTCAATAATAACAACGTGATGTCATACTTGATATCATCAAGACTATTGATAATATTAACCAATACCTTTTCAGCCCCTCCCCCTCCCAATGTCTCCATCAGGAATAGCACTTTCTTTTTCATACTTAAAGTCACTTCAATTGGAGGTTTTAATATTAAAAATACGGACCATCTCTTTAGGAGACGGCCCGGACTCCATAAGGCTGATTTACGCCCGGTTCAACCAGGCCATGTAATCGGCCACGCCTTCGGCCACTGTCTTGAACTCGCCGTCATAACCGACACCGCGCAGCCTGGTCAGGTCTGCCTGGGTGAAGCTCTGATAGCGACCCTTGAGATGATCCGGGAAAGGGATGTACTCGATGGCGCCCTGCTGGTGATGCTTGATCACGGCCTCGGCCACGTTCTGGAAAGGCTCGGCACGGCCGGTGCCGCAGTTGAAGATGCCGGAGTGCTGCGGGTTCTGCCAGAACCAGAGGTTAATCTTGCAGACATCGTCCACATAGATGAAATCACGCATCTGGCCACCATCCGGGAAACCGTCACAGCCCTCGAACAGCTTGGGATTGTCACCCTGCTTCACCTGGGTATTGAGGTGGAAGGCAACGGAAGCCATGGAGCCCTTGTGCTGCTCGCGCGGACCGTAGACGTTGAAATACTTCAGACCCACGACCTGGGAGTTGATCTCCGGCATCCAGCGGCGCACGTACTGGTCGAACAGCTGCTTGGAGTAGCCATAGACGTTGAGGGGCTGCTCGAACTTGGGATCTTCGATGAAGTTATCGTTGCGGCCACCGTAGGTCGCGGCGGAGGAGGCATAAATGAACGGAATTTCCCGCTCGATACAGTAGTGGAACAGATCCTTGGAGTACTCGTAGTTGACCTCCATGATGAACTTGCCATTCCACTCCGTGGTAGCGGAGCAGGCACCTTCATGGAAGATCACCTCGATGCCGTCATCCCACTCTTCAAATTCGTCACCGGAGACGATCCGCGCCTGGAACTCGTCCTTATCCATGTAATCGGCAATGGTCAGGTCGACCAGATTGACGAACTTGGTGCCGTCGGTCAGGTCATCGATGACCACGATATCGGTCCGTCCTTGAGCGTTCAGCTGCTTGACCAGATTGCTGCCGATAAAGCCAGCACCGCCAGTTACTACGATCATGGAGTTTGCCTCGCGTACGTTGATGGTCACATGTGACTGCTTGTTAAAGCTGTGTATAGTGAGCCAATTTGAAATTGCCGAAAAGTTTATCACGGGCCGCAAGGGGATTCGACCTTGATGCAAGGGGCCCGCCAGAGGGAACAGTGATGAAAACCAGAGACAGGATCATTCACAGCGCCACCGAGCTGTTCAACGATCAGGGTGAACGCAACATCACCACCAACCACATTGCCGCCCATCTGGGCATCAGCCCAGGCAACCTTTATTACCATTTCAGGAATAAAGAAGACATCATCCACTCGATTTTTGATCAATATGCCCGTCACCTGAGCGAGAGCTTTACCCCGGCGCGCAGCAACGAGATCAAGCTGGAAAACCTGATGGGCTACCTGGATGCCATCTTTTATCTGATGTGGCAGTTCCGTTTTTTCTACGCAAATTTACCGGACATCCTCAGTCGCGATGAGCCATTGCAGCAGAAGTATCTCAAGGCCCAGGAGCAGTTGCGCTCCTCCGTGGTCGCCCTGCTCAGGAGCCTGCGCGAAGGGGGTATCATAGATGTCAACGACGAGGACCTGCCCGACCTTGGCCAGACCATCAAGATGGTGGTGACCTGCTGGATCCCGTTCCAGATTGCCCAGGCCCCCCATACCCGCATCACCAAGCCACTGCTCTACCAGGGGGTATTACGGGTGCTGTTCCTGCTGCGTCCCTATATCCAGCCCCAGGTGGCCGGGCAGATCCGTCAGCTGGAGCAGCATTACAGTCAACTGGCCCAACCAGCAGGGTGAGATCTGTTTCACAATTGTTGAATGTCAGCACAATCATTTGAATTCACCGCAACAGATTGCAGTAAAATACTGCCCATTGTTGATAAACAGCTGCAATAGCCAATAAGGATCGAGGATGTCTAACGGATTCTATCGTCACCTGACCGAGCAACTTGGCCAAGTACAGGCTGAAGGATTGTACAAGCAGGAGCGCATCATCACCTCGGCCCAACAGGCCCAGATTGCGGTGGGCGGTGAGCAGGTACTGAACTTCTGTGCCAACAACTATCTGGGACTGGCCAACCACAAGGACCTTATTGAAGCAGCCCATCAGGGGCTCGATAGCCACGGCTTCGGCATGGCCTCGGTGCGCTTCATCTGCGGTACCCAGGACAACCACAAGGTGCTGGAACAGAAGCTCTCTGCCTTCCTCGGCACCGAGGATACCATCCTCTACTCCTCCTGCTTCGATGCCAACGGCGGCCTGTTCGAAACCCTGTTCGGTGCCGAAGACGCCATCATTTCCGATGCCCTCAACCACGCCTCCATCATAGACGGCGTGCGGCTGTGCAAGGCCAGGCGTTATCGCTATGCCAACAACGACATGGCCGAGCTGGAAGCCCAGCTCAAACAGGCCAACGCCGATGGTGCCCGTTTCAAGTTGATCGCCACCGACGGCGTCTTCTCCATGGATGGGGTCATCGCCGATCTGAAATCCATCTGCGATCTGGCCGACAAGTACGATGCCCTGGTGATGGTGGATGATTCCCACGCAGTCGGATTCATTGGCGACAACGGTCGCGGCACCCACGAATACTGCGGTGTGCTGGACAGAGTCGACATCATTACCGGCACCCTGGGCAAGGCACTGGGAGGCGCCTCCGGTGGCTACACCTCAGGCAAGAAAGAGGTGATCGACTGGCTGCGTCAACGCTCCCGTCCCTACCTTTTCTCCAACTCGCTGGCCCCCTCCATCGTCTCGGCCACCATCAAGGTGATCGACATGCTGGCCGACGGTCACGAGCTGCGCGCCCGCCTGAAAGAGAACAGCCGTTACTTCCGCGAGCGGATGAGCGCTGCCGGCTTCACCCTGGCAGGTGCCGATCACGCCATCATCCCTGTGATGCTGGGGGATGCCAAGCTGGCCTCCGAAATGGCGAGCCGCATGCTGGCCGCCGGCATCTACGTGGTGGGTTTCTCCTTCCCGGTCGTCCCCAAGGGCCAGGCCCGCATTCGCACCCAGATGTCCGCCGCTCATACCCGTGAACAGCTGGACAAGGCGATCGATGCCTTCATCGGCATCGGCCGCGAACTCGGTGTCATCTGATTTGAACCAAGGGGCTGCAGCCCCTTTTTTCTGCATTCATCGTGATTGACTGGCATGAAGGAACAACCATGAAAGCACTCTCCAAACTCAAAGCCGAAGTCGGCATCTGGATGACGGATGTCCCGGCACCCGAGCTCGGCCACAACGATCTGCTGATCAAGATCCGCAAGACCGCCATCTGTGGCACCGACATGCACATCTACAACTGGGACGAATGGGCCCAAAAGACCATCCCCGTGCCCATGGTGGTCGGTCATGAATACGTGGGCGAAGTGGTCGCCGTCGGCCAGGAAGTGCGTGGCTTCGCCGTGGGGGATCGGGTCTCCGGCGAGGGCCACATTACCTGTGGCCACTGCCGCAACTGCCGGGCCGGCCGCACCCACCTGTGCCGCAACACCATAGGGGTCGGCGTCAACCGCCCGGGTTCCTTCGCCGAATATCTGGTGATCCCGGCCTTCAACGCTTTCAAGCTGCCTGACAACATTCCCGATGAACTGGCCGCCATTTTCGACCCGTTCGGCAACGCCGTGCACACTGCGCTCTCCTTCGACCTGGTGGGCGAAGACGTGCTCATCACAGGTGCAGGCCCCATTGGCATCATGGCTGCAGCTGTCTGTCGCCACGTGGGAGCCCGTCATGTGGTGATCACGGACGTCAACGAATATCGGCTGGAGCTGGCTCGCAAGATGGGTGCCACCCGCGCCGTCAACGTCAGCAAAGAGAACCTTGCTGACGTGATGAGCGAACTCGGCATGACTGAAGGCTTCGACGTGGGGCTGGAGATGTCCGGTGTGCCCTCGGCCTTCCAGGACATGATCGACAGGATGAACCACGGCGGCAAAATTGCCATGCTCGGCATCCCCCCCTCCACCATGGCCATAGACTGGAACAAGGTGATCTTCAAGGGACTGTTTATCAAAGGGATCTACGGCCGCGAGATGTTCGAGACTTGGTACAAGATGGCCAGCCTGATCCAGTCAGGCCTGGATCTCACTCCCATCATCACCCATCATTTCCATATCGATGACTTCCAGCAAGGCTTCGAAGCCATGGGGTCCGGCAAGTCCGGCAAGGTGATCCTCAGCTGGGACAAATAAGCCCTTGGGTCGCCCTCTTTCATGAAACCCGGTGAATACCGGGTTTTTTTATCATGCATCCTCACCAGTTTGTGATCTGACGAAGAAACTTTGCACGCAGAGTGCTTAACACTTCACACACAAGCGTTTAAATGGCTGTAACTATTCGGTTATAATCCAGCCGTTTTCTAGGGATAATAAAAGCCTGCTGGGAGTACATGAGCGTGTTGAAAAAACTGAGCTATTTGCTGGCTGTCGGAATGACGGCTGCCAGTTTGTCCGGCGTTGTACTTGCTGCCGATGAGATGTCACCGGACGCGATTGCCGAGCGGATCAAGCCCGTCGGTCAGGTCTATACCGCCAAGGAACTGGAAGGGATTGCGACTGCAGGCGCAGCTCCTGTGGCGGCAGCACCATCCGGCCCACGTGATGGCGAGGCCGTCTACAAAGGGGCGTGCTTTGCCTGTCATGACATGGGTATTGCCGGTGCCCCCAAACGCGGCGACAAGGCTGTGTGGGAGCCACGCATAGCCCAAGGCATTGATATATTAAAGAAACATGCAATTGAAGGCTTCACCGGCAAGAGCGGTGTGATGCCAGCACGAGGGACTTGCGTCACCTGTAGCGATGAAGAGATCGAAAACGCCATTCACTACATGACTGACAACCTCTAAGTGATTGAAAGGGCCGCAATTGCGGCCCTTTCAATCTGTTTACTTCCGACTACTCTTTGTAAGGTAGGCAAACCGGGAGTTTCTATGTCAGCCCAACCCACAGCACCGCATTACTCGACTCCCTTGTTGGCGTTGGTCTCCTCTATTATGGACTTCCCAGCACCCTCCGAGGCCACCCCTAAAGAGTATGACACTCTGATCCAGCAGCTGAACCAGCTCTGTCCTCTGCAACATTTTGGCATATTGGGCTTATCGGAAGCGGGGCTGCACTGGGTCTGCGAGCATCAGATTTCTGACCGTTTCAAACTGCAGCTGGGGCTGGAGGAGTCGCGGATCTCTGATCAGCTTGACCAGCTCGATGAGGCGAAAGGCTGGTGCATACTGCCGGTCGAGCACGGTCAGATACAGTGGTTACTGGCCTGCTGTCAGCCCAAGGATCTGCCCACACTGCGCCTGTTGCTGGAATGTCTCGCCAAGCGGCTGAATGAAACCCAGGCAGGCTCCCAGCTATCGGAACTGGCCTCCCCCCTTATCCGCAAGGATCCTGACTGGCAAAAAAAGATTGAGAGCATCAATCGCATTATCCGCCTGGCCAATACCCTGCCCAGCCAGGCACTGTTCTCCCAGCTGGAAGCTGTGCTACGCCAGATACTGGCCATTCAGGACATGTTGCTGGTCCGAATAGACAGCCATCGGCTGGAAAAAATATATCCCGAGCAGCCACCGCATAGCGATGAGTTCATCACCAGCCTGTGCCACAGCACCAACAACATGGAACAGCACAAAGAGCAGTTGCACTGGTACAGCCAGCCCTTGCGCCTGCAGCAGCAATACTTTGCCCACTTCCTTATCAGTACTCAGCAGCCGCTGGAGACAGATAACCGGTTGTTCCTCGACTTTCTGCGCAGCCAGCTGACCCTGTTGCTGGAGCTGAGGCGGATCCGGCAGCAGCTGCACGACATCAACTCGGAAGACTCCATCAACCAGCGCCTGCAACAGCTGCGGCAGACCAATCTCAGATTGCAGAAGCAACTCAAGCAACACCAGGAGCTCGAGCGCAGGCTGCAATTCGATGCCTTGCACGATCCGCTGACCCAGTTGCCGAATCGGGCGCTGCTGATGAATCACCTCAATCATGCCATGACCCACTTCCACCGCTACAAGACGCCGGGGTTTGCACTCATCTTCGTCGATGTGGATCACTTCAAGCAGGTCAATGACACCTTGGGCCATAGCGCTGGCGATCAGTTGCTCAAAGAGATGAGTCGCCGTCTGCAAACCTGCATCAGACAAAACGACATGGTGGCCAGACTGGGAGGGGACGAATTTGTCATCTACTTGGACAACAGCAAGGACGAGGAGGATATCAGCCCTGTTCTCAACCGCGTCATCAGCCGCCTCTCCTATCCATTCCGGCTGCAAGGCAATGAGCTGAGCATCACGGTCAGCCTGGGGGTGGCCAGTGTGTCGGAGCAGACTTCAGATATCAGTCAACTGCTGCATCAGGCCGACCTGGCCATGTATCAGGCCAAACGCAACGGTCGCAGCCGCATCGTCAGCTATTCGGAAGAGTGCTCGGCCCAGACCTGGACCTCACCGGAGGAGATGCTGGCCAGAGCCCTGCGAGAGGGGCGCATAGTGCCTTATTTCCAGCCAGTGATCCGGCTCAAGGACAGCCGCCTGACAGGGCTGGAGGTGATGGCTCGCTGGATCACGGAGGAGGGTGTACTCAAGGATGCCTTCGACTTCATCCCGTTGGCGGAGCAGTGCGGCCTTATTCAGGAACTGGATTACCAGATACTGCGCCACACCTGCCAACAGTTGAAAAACTGGCTGCCCATGTCGGGCCAGAGCAAGTTCAAGGTTGCGATCAATCTCTCCGGCAAGCATCTGGTCAACCACGACCAGATCATGCGACTGGTCGACATTATTGAGAGCGAGGGGATAGCACCGGGTTACCTGATTTTCGAATTCAATGAACGAGAGCTGTCGCGGCAGGATTCCGATGCCCTCACCTCTTTGCATGAGCTGAGGGCCAAAGGCATTCAGATCAGTCTGGATGATTTTGGCACCGGCTTCTCCTCCCTCAACGCCCTGTTCCACTTCCCGGTGGACTACATCAAGGTGGATGACAGCTTCACCCATCGCATGCTGCAATCCCCCAAGGATCTGGCGCTGATCCGCGCCATGCGGGACATCTGCCAGGATCTGGATTTCACTCTGGTAGTCGAAGGGATCGAGAACCAGCAGCAACTGCAGAAGCTGATCGACATGGGCTGCCTGATGGGACAAGGACGCTACATTTCACCACCCATGCCGGGGGCAGATATCACCCCCTTGCTCAGCCAGACCAAGGGTGAACGCGGCTAGCCGTGTCGGCTCAATCCTTCTTGAACAGCGCTCGCAGGTTGGCGACGCCAACCTGCCCTTTCTGCTGGCGCTCCTCGGCCGTCACCTTCTTCTGATTTTCCCACTCAAGATCGTCCTGGGGCAGCTCCAGCAGAAAGCGGCTCGGCTCGGGCCTTACCGACTCTCCATACTGGCGCCGCTCCTTGCAGAGGGTGAAGGTGAGCTCGGTCTGGGCACGGGTAATGCCCACGTAGGCGAGGCGCCGCTCTTCCTCCACGTTGTCTTCATCGATGCTGGTCTGATGGGGCAACAGGCCCTCTTCCATCCCCACCATGAATACATAAGGGAACTCCAGCCCCTTGGAGGCGTGCAGTGTCATCAGCTGCACCTGATCGGCGTCATCTTCTCCTTCGTTGCGCTCCATCATGTCGCGCAAGGTAAGGCGGGTGACCACCTGAGCGAGCGTCATCGACTCTTCCAGCTCATCCCCTTCCAGCATTTCGGTGATCCAGCGATAGAGGGTCGATACGTTCTGCATTCGCATCTCAGCCGCCTTCGGGCTGGGGGAAGTCTCGTAGAGCCACTCCTCGTAGTGGATCTCCTTGATCATGTCCCGCACCGCCTCAACCGGGTTGCCCCGCTGCGCCTGCTCGCCTAATCGCACCAGCCAGTTGGTAAATGCTTGTAGTGCACTCAAGCCACGGCCGGAAAGGGACTGTTCCAGCCCCAGCTCAAAGCTGGCGGCAAACAGGCTCTTGCCACGCTGGTTGGCATACTGACCCAGTTTTTCGAGCGTGGTGGGACCTATCTCCCGCCGTGGCAGATTGACCACCCGCAGGAAGGCGGTGTCCTCGTCCGGATTCACCAGCAGCTTGAGATAAGCCATGATGTCCTTGATCTCGGTACGGGAGAAGAAAGAGGTACCGCCCGAGATACGATAGGGGATGCGGTTGGTCATCAGCGCCTTCTCGAAGATGCGCGACTGATGGTTGCCACGATAGAGGATGGCGTAATCCTTGAACCGGGTGCGGTTCATGAACTTGTGCCCCATCAGCTCGGCGGCGATCCGCTCAGCCTCGTGCTCCTCGTTCTTGGCAAACAACACTTTGACCGGCACCCCGTAATCGAGCTCGGAGAAGAGCGCCTTGTCGAACACATGAGGGTTATTGGCGATCAGTATGTTGGCGCATTTCAGAATGCGCCCCTTGGAGCGGTAATTCTGCTCCAGCTTGATGAGCTTGAGGCTCGGAAAGTCTTCGTTGAGCAGCACCAGATTTTGCGGCTTGGCACCGCGCCAGGAGTAGATGGACTGGTCATCGTCCCCAACCACGGTAAAGCGGGCCCGCTCGCCGACTATCTGCTTCACCAGCTCGTACTGGCTGGTGTTGGTGTCCTGATACTCGTCGACCAGCAGGTAGCGGATCTTGTTTTGCCAGCGGGTGCGCACCTCCTCGTTGCTTTTCAGCAGCAGGGTCGGCATCACGATAAGGTCATCGAAGTCGAGCGCGTTGTAGGCCACCATCTGGCGGTGATAGCGCTCGTAGAGCTGGGCCATCAGCACCTCTTCCGGCCCTTGGGCGATACGCATGGCACGCGCCGGCAGTATGAGGTCGTTCTTCCAGTTGGAGATCTGGCTGATGAGGGCCGACAGCTTGTCCTTGTCGTTATCCAGCTCAGCCTCGGTCAGCTCCTTGAGCAGCGCCAGCTGGTCGGTGTCATCGAACAGGGAGAAGTTCGCCTTGAGATTTAGGCTCTTGTGCTCACGGCGTATGATATCAAGGCCTAGGGTATGGAAGGTGGAAACCATGAGGCCCCGCGCCTCCTTGCGACCCAGAGTCTGGCCGACACGCTCCTTCATCTCCCGCGCCGCCTTGTTGGTGAAGGTGACGGCCGCTATGTTGCGGGCGTTATAGCCACACTGTTGCACCAGATAGGCGATCTTGTTGGTGATGACGCGCGTCTTGCCCGATCCGGCTCCCGCCAGTACCAGGCAAGGGCCGGAGACAAACTTGACCGCTTCGTTCTGATTGGGGTTGAGCTTCATGGGCCGGATCTCTTGGCTTATGATGAGGGGCGGCATTGTAACAGAAATCAGCGGGCGAGCCGCATCGCTGCGCCACACACCATCAGTCGGCAAGCATCATGCGTCTTGTGTTCGAACGCCATTTTCAGGATCATGGCCGCCTTTTCCAGACGATGACGAGGGGACCATGAATCAGCAAGAGCACGCCCGACTGCGCGGCCAGTTTCCGGCCTTGGCGCAGCAGGTCAACGGCCACCCTCTGATCTACCTGGACAATGCCGCCACCACCCAGAAGCCGCAAGCGGTGCTGGATGCCATCGCGCACTACTATCGGGCCGACAACGCCAACGTTCACCGCGCCGCCCATGCTCTGAGCGGGCGGGCCACCCGGGCCTTCGAGGCTGCCCGCGAGACGATCGCCCGCTTCATCAATGCGCCTCACTGTCGCGGGGTGATCTGGACCCGCGGCACAACCGAGGCAATCAACCTGGTGGCCCAAAGCTGGGGAACGAGCGAGCTCAAAGCGGGGGACGAAATCGTACTCAGCACCCTGGAGCACCACGCCAACATAGTCCCCTGGCAGCTGATTGCCCAGCGAACCGGCGCCGTTGTCCGGGTCATTCCCCTCAATGAGCGGGGCGATCTGGATATGGCCGCCTACCTAGCCATGCTGGGACCGCGCACCCGGCTGGTGAGCGTGGCCCATGTCTCCAACGCCCTCGGTACCGTCAATCCGACCGTGCAGATAGTGGCAGCGGCCAAGGCGGTCGGCGCCCTGACCCTGATCGATGGTGCCCAGGCTGTGGCTCACCTCGAGGTGGATGTGCAAGCCATCGGCTGCGACTTCTACGCCTTCTCCGGCCACAAGCTCTATGGCCCGACCGGCATCGGCGTGTTGTGGGGCCGCACCGAGCTATTGGAACGGATGCCGCCATGGCAAGCGGGCGGCGAGATGATCGACAGGGTCAGTTTCAGCGGCACCACCTTCAACGCCCTGCCCTTCAAGTTCGAGGCAGGTACCCCGCACATCGCCGGTGCCATAGGCCTGGCTGCCGCCATCGACTTTTTTATGCAACAAGACAGGGTTGCCCTGGTTCACCACGAGCAGGTACTCACCGACCATCTGGTGGCAGGGCTGCGGCAGGTACCGGGTCTGCGTCTTGTCGGTGAACCCGGCCAGCGCGCCGGCGCCGTATCCTTCTTGCTGGATGACATCCATCCCCAGGATGCCGCCACCCTGCTCGACATGCAGGGCATAGCGCTGCGGGTCGGCCATCACTGCGCCATGCCGCTGATGGAAAGCCTTGGCATCGGCGGTACTATGAGGGCCTCGCTGGCCTGTTACAACAATCAAGACGACGTGGATGCCCTGCTGGCGGCTCTGCGCAAACTCAGTGACTTCTTCTAAGGCAGACAACCTCATGAACAGCCTCGCAACCTATACCCAGATCGGCCTAGAACCCAATGCCGAGGGCATCCGCCAACAATTTGCGGCCGCCCACGGCTGGGAAAACCAGTACAGGCTCATCATCCAGCTCGGCAAGCTGCTACCCGTCCTCCCTGCCGAGTGGCAGCAGGAGGAGTTTCGTCTCAAGGGGTGTGAAAGCCAGGCCTGGCTGAAAGGGGAGCAGGGAGAGAATGACCGTTGGCATTTTGCCTGCGACTCCGACGCCCGCATAGTACGCGGCCTCATCGTCATCGTACTGGCGGCGCTCAACCACCAATCCGCAGAGGCCATTCAGACCTTTGATATGGAGACCTATTTCACCGAACTGGGGCTGGAGAAACACCTGAGCCCGTCACGGGGTAACGGGCTCAGGGCAATAGTGCTGACGATCCGGGAGCATGCAGTCTAATCCACCTTGCTCAGTGGTCGATTAGGCTTCGCTAATCGACCCTACGGCTTCATTCCCTGCCTCTTTCTCGGCGCGAGCGCCCCGCTCGGCAATCTTCTTCAATACCCGGGAGGCGGCCACCAGACCGAAGGTCGCTGTCACCGGCGTCACGGCGCCGAAGCCGGAGGCGCAATCCATCTTCATGTTGCCATCGCTGGCCGCCTTGGCCTGACAGGTACCGCCATTGCCATCGGGATAGCTCAACTGCTCGGTTGAGAAGACACACTCCACCCCGAATTTACGCGCCGGATTCTTGCTGAAGTTATGCAACCGGCGCAAGTCGGAGCGCACCTTGGCCGCCAGCGGATCCTGGATTGTCTTGGCCAGATCCGCCACTGTGATTTGGGTCGGGTCCATCTGCCCGCCTGCGCCGCCAGCTACTATCACCGGGATCTTGTTGCGCTTGCAGAAGGCAATCAGCGCCACCTTGGCCTTGACCGAATCGATGGCATCCACCACATAGTCAAACTCCCGCTTGATATGCTCTGCCAGGTTGTCGGCGGTGACGAAGTCATCCACCTCGATCACCTCGCAATCCGGGTTGATAGCACGAATGCGCTCGGCCATCACTTCTGTCTTGAGGCGGCCAACAGTGCCCTGCATGGCGTGAATCTGACGATTGGTGTTGGTGATGCAGATGTCATCCATGTCGATCAGGGTGATCTGGTTGATCCCGGCACGGGCCAACGCCTCCGCTGCCCAGGAGCCAACTCCGCCGATCCCTACCACACAGACCTTGGCCTGACTGAAGGAACCAAGTGAACTCTGACCATAAAGACGGGCAATGCCCCCGAATCGCTGTAGATATTCTGCTTTCATACCACCACCTTGCTTGAAGGCGGCCATTATAGCGGCAACGACAGCCAGCGGCGAACATCAAGATGCCTCAGCGTGGAGAAAGGAAGAGGAGGTGGGTAATGGTGACCGCTGACTTTGCAGTTTCGGAAATGAAAAAAGCCCAGTCTTTCGACTGGGCTTCTCAATTTACTGGCGGAGCGGACGGGACTCGAACCCGCGACCCCCGGCGTGACAGGCCGGTATTCTAACCAACTGAACTACCGCTCC
>NZ_JAPDBE010000014.1:0-38641 GCF_027705025.1 Aeromonas sp. D3
TGATGGATCCAACCCCTCCGCTGCTATAGTGCAGTCGGCTTCTGACGTTCAGTGCAGCCGTCTTCTGAAAACGACAACAGTGGTGGTGCACAGCATGGATCGGCTGGCCCGCAACCTCGATGACCTGCGTCGCTTGGTACAGAAGCTGACTCAGCGCGGCGTGCGCATCGAGTTCCTGAAGGAGGGCCTGGTGTTCACTGGCGAGGACTCGCCGATGGCCAACCTGATGCTGTCGGTGATGGGGGCCTTCGCTGAGTTCGAGCGCGCCCTGATCCGCGAGCGGCAGCGTGAGGGCATCGCCTTGGCCAAGCAGCGTGGCGCGTACCGGGGCCGCAAGAAAGCCCTGTCCGATGAGCAGGCTGCTACCCTGCGGCAGCGAGCGACGGCCGGCGAGCCCAAGGCGCAGCTTGCCCGCGAGTTCAACATCAGCCGGGAAACCCTCTACCAGTACCTCCGCACGGACGACTGACACATGCCGCGTCGCTTGATCCTCTCGGCCACGGAGCGGGACACCCTGCTTGCGCTGCCGGAAAGCCAGGATGACCTGATCCGCTACTACACCTTCAACGACTCCGACCTGTCGCTGATCCGCCAGCGACGCGGCGACGCCAACCGCCTCGGCTTCGCCGTGCAGCTCTGCCTGCTGCGCTACCCCGGTTACGCGCTGGGAACCGACAGCGAGCTGCCCGAGCCGGTCATCCTGTGGGTGGCGAAGCAAGTCCAGGCCGAGCCGGCGAGCTGGGCAAAGTACGGCGAGCGCGACGTGACCCGTCGCGAGCATGCCCAGGAACTGCGCACCTACCTGCAACTGGCCCCGTTCGGCCTGTCCGACTTCCGCGCCCTGGTGCGCGAGCTAACCGAGCTGGCCCAGCAGACCGACAAAGGCTTGCTGCTGGCCGGTCAGGCCCTGGAGAGCCTACGGCAGAAACGACGCATCCTGCCGGCGCTGAGCGTGATTGACCGGGCCTGCTCGGAAGCCATTGCGCGAGCCAATCGGCGGGTCTACCGCGCCCTGGTCGAACCACTCACGGACTCGCATCGGGCCAAGCTGGACGAGCTGTTGAAGCTCAAGGCCGGCAGCAGCATCACCTGGTTGACCTGGCTGCGCCAGGCACCGCTGAAACCCAACTCTCGGCACATGCTGGAACACATCGAGCGGCTGAAGACATTTCAGTTGGTGGACTTGCCCGAAGGCCTGGGCCGGCACATCCACCAGAACCGCCTGCTCAAGCTGGCCCGCGAGGGTGGGCAGATGACGCCCAAAGACCTCGGTAAGTTCGAGCCGCAGCGCCGCTACGCGACCCTGGCCGCCGTGGTGCTGGAGAGCACCGCGACCGTGATCGATGAGCTGGTCGATCTGCATGACCGCATCCTGGTCAAGCTGTTCAGCGGCGCGAAGCACAAGCATCAGCAGCAGTTCCAGAAGCAGGGCAAGGCGATCAACGACAAGGTGCGCCTGTACTCCAGGATCGGCCAGGCGCTGCTGGAAGCGAAGGAAAGCGGCAGCGACCCCTATGCCGCCATCGAGGCGGTGATTCCCTGGGACGAGTTCACCGAGAGCGTCAGCGAGGCCGAGCTGCTGGCCCGGCCGGAAGGCTTCGACCACCTGCACCTGGTCGGCGAGAACTTCGCCACCCTGCGCCGTTACACGCCGGCCTTGCTGGAGGTGCTGGAACTGCGCGCCGCGCCGGCCGCGCAAGGCGTGCTGGCAGCCGTGCAGACCCTGCGTGAGATGAACGCCGACAACCTGCGCAAGGTGCCGGCCGATGCACCCACGGCCTTCATCAAGCCGCGCTGGAAGCCGCTGGTGATCACCCCGGAAGGCCTCGACCGGAAATTCTACGAAATCTGCGCCCTGTCCGAGCTGAAGAACGCCCTGCGCTCCGGCGACATCTGGGTCAAGGGCTCGCGGCAGTTCCGCGACTTCGACGACTACCTGCTGCCGGCCGAGAAGTTCGCCGCACTCAAGCGCGAGCAGGCCCTGCCCCTGGCGATCAACCCGAACAGCGACCAGTACCTGGAAGAGCGTTTGCAGCTGCTGGACGAGCAGTTGGCCACCGTCACCCGCCTGGCCAAGGACAACGAGCTGCCCGATGCCATCCTCACCGAGTCAGGGCTGAAAATCACCCCGCTGGATGCGGCGGTGCCGGATCGGGCGCAGGCGCTGATCGACCAAACCAGCCAGTTACTGCCGCGCATCAAGATCACCGAACTGCTGATGGACGTGGACGACTGGACGGGCTTCAGCCGCCACTTCACCCACTTGAAGGACGGGGCCGAGGCCAAAGACAGGACGTTGCTGCTGTCCGCAATCCTCGGTGATGCGATCAACCTCGGGCTGACCAAGATGGCCGAGTCGAGCCCCGGCCTGACCTACGCCAAGCTGTCCTGGCTGCAAGCCTGGCACATCCGCGACGAAACCTATTCGGCGGCCTTGGCCGAGCTGGTCAACCACCAGTATCGCCACGCCTTTGCCGCCCACTGGGGCGACGGCACGACCTCATCCTCCGATGGCCAGCGCTTCCGCGCGGGTGGCCGGGGCGAGAGCACCGGGCACGTCAACCCGAAGTACGGTAGCGAGCCGGGACGGCTGTTCTATACCCATATCTCCGACCAGTACGCGCCGTTCAGCACCCGCGTGGTGAATGTCGGCGTCCGCGATTCCACCTATGTGCTCGACGGCCTGCTGTACCACGAGTCCGACCTGCGGATCGAGGAGCACTACACCGACACGGCCGGCTTCACCGATCACGTCTTTGCCCTGATGCACCTGCTAGGCTTCCGCTTCGCGCCGCGCATCCGCGACCTCGGCGAAACCAAGCTGTACGTGCCGCAGGGCGTGCAAGCCTACCCGACGTTGCGCCCGCTGATCGGCGGCACCCTGAACATCAAGCACGTGCGTGCCCACTGGGACGACATCCTGCGCCTGGCCAGCTCGATCAAGCAGGGCACCGTCACCGCCTCGCTGATGCTGCGCAAGCTCGGCAGCTACCCGCGCCAGAACGGACTGGCCGTGGCCCTGCGCGAGCTGGGCCGGATCGAGCGCACGCTGTTCATCCTGGACTGGCTGCAAAGTGTTGAACTGCGCCGCCGCGTGCATGCCGGCCTGAACAAAGGTGAGGCGCGCAACTCGCTGGCCAGGGCGGTGTTCTTCAACCGCCTTGGGGAAATCAGGGATCGGAGCTTCGAGCAGCAGCGCTACCGGGCCAGCGGCCTCAACCTGGTGACGGCGGCTATCGTGCTGTGGAACACGGTGTACCTGGAACGCGCCACCCAGGGGTTGGTCGAGGCCGGCAAGCCGGTGGACGGCGAGCTGCTGCAATTCCTGTCGCCGCTGGGCTGGGAGCACATCAACCTAACCGGCGATTACGTCTGGCGGCAGAGCCGCAGACTGGAAGACGGGAAGTTTCGGCCCTTACGGATGCCCGGAAAACCTTAGCGTACGATTTTTTCCGAATTCTGCGGGCTCCCCAAGTATGTGGCAGGGATTCGAGCTCGGCGAGGAACATAGCCATCCCCAACGCGCGCTGCTCGCCCTCTGACAGCACCTTGGAGGCTTTCGCCGTGATTTCCTGCAGGCGCAGCGTGACCTTGGTCACCCCCAGCTCTGTGCGCCCGCTCAGGTCGGGTTGCACCCGTCGCTTATAGCCCAGGGCTTTCAACTCAGCATTCATAGAAGCGGCCAGAGCCTCGGTCACATGCGTCGCCGCCAGGGACGTCAGTTTGCGTGACACTGCCGCTGGGTTGAGGGCGGCATGGCAGCGGCTCAATGTGGCATGGACCTGACTGTCCTGAACAAAGCGCTCCACCGCGCCAAGCTGGTTGGCGAGGCGTTGTCGGGCTTCTAGCTCTGCCAGTTCTTGGGTCAGCGCCAAGCGTAGAGCGGGATCGGCAGAGGTCCGCAGGGTATTGGCGTCGACTCGGAGCGAAGCAGCTTTGGCGGCGAAGAGACTATCGAGGTTTGCTTCGATAGGAAGCGGTTCTGACTCGGGGGACCAGTTTCCAGTTTGCAGGGCTTGGCTAACCCAAGTATGCCGGGCGGTCCAGACCGATGCCGCTGCGGTGATGGCAGCGTGTAGGTCGGGCAGTCGCTCCTCCACGTCAGCCCGTGTTGGCACATCCAGAACGTTTAGATCGACAGCCTGCACCTTCCCTAGAGCGTTCATGCGCGCAAGCGTGGCGGCTTGCGCATCCGCCGTGGCGCTGTCGGCGACAAATGCCGCGAAACGCCGCATGCGCTCCGAGGCATCCGTTGAATAAGGTTGCTGGCAGAGTACGCAGTAAGCGTCCGGTTCCAGGTGCGGGAAGGGATGTTCAGGGTATGCCGTCTGCTGAGAGAAAGCCTCAGCGGCTCGGTACATCGTTTGCCAGAGTTCAGCTCCTGTGCCTTCCAGCAGCGTGGCGGTGGGTGAGGACGTTACCGGCAACTCCATGGCGTTCAGTGTGTCTCGATCCTGAAGACGCGCTTGCGCCAGTTGCATGGCGAGATGCGCGGTTTTTTCCGTTGTAATCAGTTCCTTTGCCCGTGCTATGGCACGATCATTCACCCAGCGCTGGACTTCCTCGGCTCGACGCTGCGCCTGGTCCAAGCGTGTCGCCAAACGTTCCAAGGCCAGCGCCTGCGGCACAGGATCGCTTTCCAGTAATGTCCGCTTCAGAAACTCCAGTCGCCGGAGTTCATCGTCACCGACCGTCCCTAATCGAGCAAGCACGGCGCGGTCCGAGTCCCCACCTAATTTGGCGATGTAGCGGCCGACTTCGGTGTCACCCTTCAGCGGTTCGAATTGCCGGGTATCCAGAGCCAAGGCATTGCGTTCGGTCCCAATCCGTGCCTGTAAATCACGCTGAAGTAGGACCAGGCGCGTCAGATGAGTGAGTCCGTAGGGCTGAAATGCAGGGGTCCCTTCCGCGTCGATGTAGTCATTGGCACAGGCCGCGTCGTAGACCGAGACCGAACTCAAATGCAAATGGGCCGGCCCGTTCTGGACCCAACGTGCGGTTTCCGGAGTGCCATCCACCAAAATGGCGAAATCTGCTGATGGCAGTCTAGCTGGGGTTGCCGCCCCAAAAGCGTCGGGCAGGACCTCCACCCGATGCCGAGCGTTGCAGGCATTCTTGAAGACGCGGGCGTAGCCGGATTTGCCGGCGCCGTTATGACCAAAGAAAATGGTCATGCCCTCCGGTGCGAGGTCAAAGGCACGACCGGACGGGAAGCCGTTTACCTGGTCTAGCCCCGAGACACCCACCAACCGCACGGTTGCGCCACTTCCGGCGCCTGGTACGTCGTCCAGCGTGAATGGCCGTGCTCCCCCCGTGGTTGCGTCTTCCCGTTCTTGCTCGCGAACCATTCGCAGAATGGTCTCGATGTCATCTTGGGTTAGTTCGGCCCGGGCAAATATCCGGCGCAGTGCTTCCTGCTGCCAGGGTCTGAGTCCGCCGGCCCACCCAATAATCTCGTCCAACAATGGCATATCCGTCTCCTTTCCAGATCCGCCGATTAAAGGCCGCGCCCAGTTGGATGGCAAGTGGCCAGCGCCTTCGAGGTGCTTCGCCGTGTTCCGTTTGCCTGCCTTCCTGACCGCCACCCTAGTGGCTTGTCCGGTCGTGACGCTACACGGGCAGAATTTCTGCATGCTGGCCAGTATCAAGCCGCTCTAAAGTCCGCTACCGGAAAGCGCTGTTTAGCGGTGAGAGACGGGGAAAGTGCGGAAGCTACTACCGACGCAAGCGATGTGGTGAGCAGTCCTCAGGTATGTGCGAAATTGCACTCCTCTTGACCACCAATTTGGGTTGGCGTTGACCACGGATTGCGTTCAACTTGACCAGGGCGTGTCACTGTCACGACCGTCAGAGAACGGCCGATTCTGTTGAAAAAGTAGGTTTAGCGGCGGCCTGCCGATCAGGTGTGCCTGCTGTCGAAGTGACTGCAAGCCACTTCAGGTTGCCTTTCGGCGTTTCGCTGAGCGTCCTTGCTCAGGCCTGAGGGTTAATTTGAAGGTTTCTGCTCTCAGCAGGCGTACCTATCCCGTGAGCGGTGGCCCTTGAGGCAAAAGCTTGGCCATGCGTCGCAGGTTCTGCACCGCCGCCGCCAAAGTGAATTCGTCAGTGGCACCTGTCAGGCCGCGCAGTCGTAAACGATCGAGTTTCATGATCCGTTTGAGGTGGGCGAACAGCATCTCCACCTTCTTTCGTTCGCAGCGAGAGACGAGGTATTCCGGTGTCTTGGCGATGCGCCTGGCCACATCGCGGGCAGCCTCATGGATACTGCGGACGATCTTCCGATTCGGCGTGTTGGGGCAGCATTTCGCTTTCAGCGGACAGGTAGTGCAGTCGGTTTGGCTGGAGCGATAAATGATGGTGTGGGCCTTGGTCACCCGCGATCTTTTCTGGGTGAAGGCGCGCCACTCACTGCGTAGTGGTTTGCCGGCTGGGCAGCGGTATTCATTGGCCTCCTGGTTCCAGTGGAAGTCGTTACTGGAGAGGCTGTCGTCCTTGCGCTCAGTCTTGTCCCACACCGGCACATGCGGCTCGATGTCCTTTTCTTCGACCATCCAGGCCAGCATCGGGGCGGTGCCATAAGCGGTATCGCCGATAAGGCGTTCCGGTGTGAGATCGAACTGAGCTTTGACACGCTCAACCATCGTCCTAGTCGAATCGACTTCGGCGGTACGGTGCGCCGGGGTAGCTTCCACGTCCATGATCACACCGTGCTCAGTGTCGATCAGGTAATTCGTGGAGTAGGCAAAAAAGGCCGGCCCACCTGGCGCTGCTGTCCAACGGGACTGAGGATCTGTGAGCGAAATTTTCTTGGGAAGAGCCTCAGCCAGCGCCTCTTCATCAAGGGCTTCGAGGTACTCGCGCACTGCGCGGCTGCTGAGCTTTGGATCGTTCCAATCGACCTCATCTCCCGCTACCCCACGTTGCCGGCTGGCATCCGCCTTGATGATGCTAGCGTCGACGGCAAAACCTTCGCCCTTGACTAGGCCGGCTGCCATGCAACGCCGCAGCACCTCATTGAACAACCAGCGGAACAGATCGCTGTCACGAAAACGCCCATGGCGATTCTTCGAGAAGGTCGAGTGATTGGGGACTTCGTCTTCCAGACCCAGCCGGCAGAACCAGCGATAGGCCAGGTTCAGGTGCACCTCTTCGCACAATCGCCGCTCGGAACGAATGCCATAGCAGTAGCCGACGACCAGCATGCGCACCATCAATTCCGGGTCAATCGAGGGGCGTCCGATGGGACTATAGAAGTCCGCCAGGTAGGCGCGCAGATCACTAAGATCCAGGCACTGGTCGATGCTGCGCAGGAGGTGTTGAGCCGGGACGTGATCTTCTAGGTTGAACGAGTAGAACAGGCGCTGCTGTCCTCCCGGTAACTGCCCCATCATGCTGTTCGCCCCCACGCTCGCTGACAGAGCAATTTTGCCAACGGTATGGAGAGGCCGCTACTTTTTCAACAGAATCGGCCAAAAACGGACACCGCCAACCCGAAAAAAACTGAGCGTTGCTTTCCGTTAAGTTTGGTAGTTGCAAGCCCCGTTCAGGAAGAATTGCTCGATCAACGCCGCCATACCTGCGCGTGCGATACGGCCGCGGCGCTCGGCGTCTACCAGGCCGAAGATCAAGGAGGAGAAGATTTCGGTAAGCGCCGGGGCACCGATATCGATACGGAATACGCCCAGTTTTTGCCCGCGTAGAAAGAACTCGTCCAGCGTTTCTGAGTAAGGCAGCCATCGGCAGCCGCCTGCATCTAAATCAAACGTGTCCGGGCGCCACTGAAATGAGAGGAAAACCAACAACTCCCTGTGAGTCAAATGGCCTTCGATCAGGCGATGCAATGCGTCCAAGGGCGCCGACTCAAGATCGGCATCGGCAATGACCCGATAAATAACCACCGAACCATGATCCAGAAGCATCTCGATCAGGTTGTCGCGGGTGCCGCAAAACCTGTTTAGCGTCGCCTTGCTGACTCCCGCTGCCTGGGCTATTTCTTTGAACGTGGCTCGCGGGTGGTCAACGATGGCGATCGCCAGGGCCTTCAGCAATTGCTCATCGGCAGCAGTTAAATCCATCGGTCACTCTTTATCTATCGCAGGCAGATGCGGGTATTTTGCCTAGAACACTCATTTTTCTCAAAGAGGATACTAGCTTTGTTCACATCAAAATCAAATGAGTCAATATTGACTCATTTGATTTTGGTGTGCATCATGCGCGGCTTCGACTACGTACTGGCTTCGTGCTTGGGTGAGATATGAACAAATTTCGCGAGTGGATCACTTTTTCCGTGATCTCCTGTTTGGTCGCCGTGACCCTGGTTGGCTGCGACAAGCCCGAAGAGCAAGGGGAGGAGGCGCCGGCGCGTGAAGTCGATGTGCTCAGCGTGCAGACCGAGCCCTTCACCGTGGTTGCCGAGCTACCAGGACGCATCGAGCCGGTGCGTGTCGCCGAGGTGCGCGCGCGGGTGGCGGGGATCGTGCTCAAGCGCACCTTTGAGGAAGGGGCCGACGTGAAGGCCGGCGACGTGCTGTTCCAGATCGACCCTGCGCCGTTCAAAGCGGCCCTGTCGCGGGCGCAGGGTGAACTGGCCCGCGCCGAGGCGCAGTTGTTCCAGGCCCAGGCGATGGTTCGCCGATACGAGCCGCTGGTGAAGATCAACGCCGTCAGCCAGCAGGATTTCGACAACGCCAAGGCCGCTCTGCAGAGTGCCCAGGCCGACAAGCGATCGGCCCAGGCCAATGTCGAAACCGCCCGCCTGGACCTGGGCTATGCCGAGGTTCGCGCACCCATTGCCGGACGCATCGGCCGAGCCCAGGTCACCGAAGGGGCGCTGGTAGGCCAGGGTGAGGCGACTCTGCTAGCGCGTATCCAGCAACTTGATCCGGTGTACGCCGACTTCACCCAGCCGGCTGCCGACGCCCTGCGCCTGCGCGCGGCCATCGCCGAGGGCAAGGTTACCGGCGCTAGCGACCAGCCGTTGTCGCTGCGCGTCGATGGTACCGATATCGAGAGCAAGGGCACGCTGCTGTTCACTGATATCTCGGTGGATCGCAGCACCGGGCAAATCGCCCTGCGAGGGCAGTTCGACAACCCCGAGGGCGTGTTGCTGCCGGGTATGTACGTGCGTGTGCGCACGCCGCAGGGGCTCAACCAGAACGCCATCCTGGTGCCGCAACGTGCCGTGCAGCGTTCGGCTGACGGCCAGGCCAGCGTGATGCTGCTGGGCGAGGGCGATACCGTCGAGGTGCGCCAGGTCACTACTGGCGCCATGCAAGGCTCGCGCTGGCAGATCAGCGAGGGCCTGCAGGCCGGCGACAAGGTGATCACCAGCTCGCTGGCGGCTATCCGTCCGGGCGCCAAGGTCATCCCACGCGAGCAAGGCGCCGCCGAAAAAGCTCCACAGTCCCAGGCCCAGTAAGCCGGAGAACCATTCATGCCCCTGTTTTTCATCCGACGCCCCAATTTTGCCTGGGTAGTCGCCCTGTTCATCTCGCTAGGTGGCCTGCTGGTCATTCCGTTCCTGCCGGTGGCACAGTACCCCAACGTGGCGCCGCCGCAGATTACCGTGACCGCCACCTATCCCGGCGCCTCGGCGCAGGAGCTGACCGACTCGGTGACCAGCGTCATCGAGGAAGAACTCAACGGCGCCAAGAACCTGCTGTACTTCGAGTCCACCAGCAACGCCAACGGCATAGCCGAGATCACCGTCACCTTCCAGCCGGGGACCGACCCCGAACTGGCCCAGGTCGACGTGCAGAACCGTCTGAAGAAGGCCGAGGCGCGCATGCCGCAGGCCGTGCTGACCCTCGGCATCCAGACCGAGCAGGCCACCGCCGGCTTCCTGCTGATCTATGCGCTGAGCTACACCGATGGCGACAAGGACTCCGATGTCACGGCGCTGGCCGACTACGCGGCGCGCAGTATCAACAACGAAATCCGCCGGGTACCCGGTGTCGGCAAACTGCAGTTCTTCGCCTCCGAGGCGGCCATGCGCGTGTGGATCGATCCGCAGAAGCTGGTTGGCTACGGCCTGTCCATTGATGACGTGAACAACGCCATCCGCGCGCAGAACGTGCAGGTGCCGGCCGGTGCCTTCGGCAGCACGCCGGGTTCCAGCGAGCAGGAGCTGACGGCGACCCTGGCGGTCAAGGGCACCCTGGACAACCCGCAGGAATTCGCCGCCATCGTGCTGCGTGCCAACCAGGACGGCTCGCGCCTGACCCTGGGCGACGTGGCACGCATCGAGGTCGGCAGCCAGGACTACAACTTCGGCTCGCGCCAGGACGGCAAGCCCGCCGTTGCCGCCGCCGTGCAGCTGTCGCCCGGTGCCAACGCGATCCAGACCGCCGAGGCGGTCAAGCAGCGTCTGACCGAGCTGTCGGCCAACTTCCCGGACAACGTCGAGTTCTCCGTGCCGTACGACACCTCGCGCTTCGTCGACGTGGCCATCGACAAGGTCATCATGACCCTCATCGAGGCCATGGTGCTGGTGTTCCTGGTGATGTTCCTGTTCCTGCAGAACGTGCGCTACACCCTGATCCCGTCCATCGTCGTGCCGGTGTGTCTGCTTGGTACCCTGACCTTCATGTACCTGCTGGGCTTCTCGGTGAACATGATGACCATGTTCGGCATGGTGCTGGCCATCGGCATCTTGGTGGACGACGCCATCGTGGTGGTGGAGAACGTCGAGCGGATCATGGCCGAGGAAGGCCTGGCGCCGGTGCCGGCGACCATCAAGGCGATGGGGCAGGTGTCCGGGGCGATCATCGGTATCACCCTGGTTCTGTCGGCGGTGTTCCTGCCGCTGGCCTTCATGGCGGGTTCGGTGGGGGTGATCTACCAGCAGTTCTCGCTGTCGCTGGCGGTGTCGATTCTGTTCTCGGGCTTTCTCGCGCTGACCTTCACCCCGGCGCTGTGCGCCACGCTGCTCAAGCCGATTCCTGTAGGCCATCACGAGAAGACTGGCTTCTTCGGCTGGTTCAACCGCAAGTTCACCAGCCTGACCAGCCGCTACACGAAGCTCAACGACAAGCTGGTGCCGCGAGCCGGGAGGGTGATGTTCATCTACCTGGGCGTGGTGGTGCTGATGGGCTTTCTCTACATGCGCCTGCCGGAATCCTTCGTGCCGGTGGAAGACCAGGGTTACATGATCGTCGACATCCAGCTGCCGCCCGGCGCCACCCGTGAGCGTACCTCGGCCGCTGGTGGAGAGCTGGAGTCATTTCTGATGGCCCGCGAGGCCGTGCAGACGACCTTCCTGGTGCTTGGCTTCAGCTTCTCCGGCATGGGCGAGAACGCGGCCATTGCCTTCCCGCTGCTCAAGGACTGGTCTGAGCGTGATTCTTCGCAGTCGCCGGAAGCCGAGTCGGTTGCGGTCAACGAGCACTTCGCCAACCTCGATGACGGCGCAATCATGTCGGTACCACCACCGCCGATTGAAGGCCTTGGTAACTCCGGTGGCTTCGCCCTGCGCCTGCAGGACCGCGCCGGTCTCGGCCGCGATGCCCTGTTGGCAGCGCGCGATGAAGTGCTGGGCAAGGTCAACGGCAATCCGAAGTTCCTCTACGCCATGATGGAAGGTCTGGCCGAGGCGCCGCAGCTGCGCCTGGTGATCGACCGTGAGCAGGCCCGCACGCTGGGTGTCAGCTTCGAAGCGATCAGCAGCGCGCTGTCCACTGCGTTCGGCTCGTCGGTGATCAACGACTTCGCCAACGCCGGCCGCCAGCAGCGCGTGGTGGTACAGGCCGAACAGGCCGAGCGCATGACGCCGGAAAGCGTCCTGCGCCTGCATGTGCCCAACGACAGCGGCAGCCTGGTACCGCTGAGTGCTTTCGTCACCACGAGCTGGGAGGAAGGCCCGGTGCAGGTCGCGCGTTACAACGGTTACCCGTCGATCCGCATTGCCGGTGACGCCGCGCCCGGCGTGAGCACTGGCGAGGCGATGCTCGAACTGGAGCGCATCGCTGCCGAGCTGCCCGAAGGTATCGGCTACGAGTGGACCGGGCTTTCGTATCAGGAGCGGGTCGCCAGCGGCCAGGCGACGATGCTGTTCGCGCTGGCCATCACCGTGGTGTTCCTGCTGCTGGTGGCGCTCTACGAGAGCTGGGCGATCCCGCTGACGGTGATGCTGATCGTGCCGGTCGGCGCACTCGGCGCGGTACTGGCGGTGACTGCCATCGGCCTGCCCAACGACGTGTACTTCAAGGTCGGCCTGATCACCGTGATCGGCCTGGCGGCGAAGAACGCCATTCTCATCGTCGAGTTCGCCAAGGACCTGTGGGAAGACGGCTACTCGCTGCGCGATGCCGCTGTCGAAGCCGCGCGCCTGCGTTTCCGCCCGATCATCATGACCTCCATGGCGTTCATGCTCGGCGTGGTGCCGCTGGCCATCGCCACTGGCGCCGGCGCTGCGAGCCAGCGCGCACTGGGCACCGGGGTGCTGGGCGGGATGCTCAGCGCGACCATGCTCGGGGTGATCTTCGTGCCGATCTTCTTCGTCTGGGTGCTGTCGCTGCTGCGCACCAAACCTCAGCAAACCGACAACCATCCCCTGCATAAAGCGGAGTAATGCGATGACCTCTCACTTCATGCTCCGTCGCGCTCTGCTGCCCCTGGCCATCGCCGCCCTGGCGGGGTGTTCGCTGGCCCCGACCTACGAGCGCCCGCAGGCACCGGTCGCGTCGCACTGGCAAGCCGCCGACGCGGAGGGCGCCCGTGCCCAGGCGCTGGACTGGCAGACCTTCATCGTCGATGCCGACTTGCGCCGCGCGGTGGATACGGCGCTGAGCAACAACCGCAGCCTGCGCCAGGCGCTGCTGGATATCGAAGCTGCGCGTGCCCAGTACCGCATCCAGCGTGCTGATCGCCTGCCTTCGATCAACGCCAATGCCAGCGGCAACCGCCAGCGCCTGCCTGCCGATCTGTCGCAGACCGGGCGCTCGGAAGTGACCAGCAACTATCAGGTCGGCCTCGGCCTCGCGGAGTACGAAGTCGACCTGTTCGGCCGCGTGCGCAACCTCTCCGAGGCCGCGCTGGAGACCTACCTGGCGACCGAGGAGGCGACCCGTGCCACGCAGATCAGCCTGGTTGCCGAGGTCATCCAGGCCTACCTGACCCGCGATGGTGCGCTACGCCGCATGGCCCTGGTCGAACAAACCCTGGACAGCCGCATGGCCTCGCTGGAGCTGGTCAGCCAGCGCCGTGCAGCGGGGGCCGCCACCGCCCTGGATTACCAGGAAGCGGTCGGCCTTGCCGAACAGGCTAGGGCCGAGCGCGAGAGCACCGAACGCCAGTTACGCCAGGCGGACAACGCCCTGGTCCTGTTGCTCGGCACGCCAGATGCCGCTCGCCTGCTGCCCGCGACGCCCCGCGACGACCTGATGGTGCTGCAGGACATCGCCCCCGGCACCAGCTCGGAACTGATCGAACGGCGCCCGGACATTCTCGCCAGCGAGCACCGCCTCAAGGCGCGCAATGCCGATATCGGTGCAGCTCGCGCCGCGTTCTTTCCCCGGATCAGCCTGACCGGTTCGGTGGGCAGCTCCAGTGCCGAGTTGTCCGGATTGTTCGATGGCGGCTCGCGGGCCTGGAGCTTTGCCCCGACGCTGTCGCTGCCGATCTTCGCCGGTGGCCGCAACCGCGCCAACCTGGACCTCGCCGAAGTGCGCCAGGACGCGGCGGTGGCCGACTACGAAGGCACCATCCAGACCGCCTTCCGCGAAGTGGCCGATGCCCTGGCCGCCACCGACACCCTGCGCCGCGAGGAGGCTGCCCGCCAGGCTCTGGCCGGTTCCAGCGAGGCTGCGATGGCCCTGGCTAAGGCGCGTTACGAGGGCGGCGTGGACGACTACCTGCGTTATCTTGACGCCCAGCGCAGCACCTTTAGCAACCAGACCACACTAATTCAAATCAGCACGGAACGGCAGATTGCGCTGGTTGACCTGTTCAGGTCTCTGGGCGGTGGCTGGGGCCAAACTGAACCGATGGCCGGGATCGGCGCTGAGTGAGCAAAGCCAGGAGTCCTGCATCCGAAGACCGGACTCTGGCTCCATCACCGGTGAGCTACTGGTCATCGACGGGGCAATCGTCTGATCGAGAATAAGACTGTCTGACGACTGGCAGGCCTATGGATTATTGGTGGCAGCAGCTAACGGCTCTATAAAGAGCTGCAAAAAATCACTGTAACGCATGATTGACTGACTGCTTCTGGCCGGTTTCTGCCTGTTGCGTCTCTGCTGCCCACTGGCCAAGTCGGATGCACGCGGTGGTCAGTACCAATGCAATTGACTGGTCAAATGGGTGCAATTGCGCAGGTATGGACTTCAAGCCCCAATTTCCTGGAAAAGAGGTTCTTTCTATGGACATCCGACATCAGAGATTGAGTAGCGGAATGTCTGAGCTGAAGTCATGTCCATGGCTGTTCTTCTTTCCTTTACATCGACGAGGCGTTTATCGAGTTGAGCGAGTCGTGGGCGGGCGATCTGGTGACCTATGGCCGCCAAGTCCGCGAGCGGGTGCAGCAGTGGACAGGGCTCACCGTTGGGGTGGGCATCGCACCGACCAAGACCCTGGCCAAGCTGGCCAACTACGCCGCAAAGAAGTGGCCTGCCACCGGTGGCGTAGTCGATCTGCGCGATGAAGGGCGTCGCGCCAGGCTGATGGAGATCACTCCGGTGGACGAGATATGGGGCATTGGCCGGCGACTGACAGCCAGACTGGAAGCTCAGGGCATCAAGACAGTTGCCGGTCTGGTCGCCGCTGACCCCAAGAGCCTACGGCACCGTTATGGCGTGGTCGTTGAGCGCACGGTGCAGGAGCTGCGGGGGATCCCCTGCGCCGAGCTGGAGCAAGAGGCACAAGCCAAGCAGCAGATCATCTGCTCGCGCTCGTTTGGGGAGCGCATTACCCAGATTGGCCCCATGCATCAGGCGCTGGCCGGCTACATGGAGCGTGCCGCCGAGAAGCTGCGAGGGGAGGGGATGTGTTGCCGCCATGTGACGATCTTCATTCGCACCAGTCCGTTCAGCGACCGGGAGCCCTATTATGGTAACCAGGTGAGCACCAAGCTGGCCTTGCCTACCCATGACACCCGGGATTTGCTAGCCCTGATCCACGAGTTGCTCCCCCGTATCTGGCAAGACGATAAGCGTTATCAGAAAGGAGGCGTGATGCTGGCCGACTTCACTCCGGCCAATGTGCAGCAGGGAGACTTGTTTGCTGGTGAGCAGCAAACACCCCGCAGCCAGGCGCTGATGCAGGTCATCGACAAGATCAATCAGGGGAGGCTTGGGAAAGTCTACTTCGCGGCCCGGGGCCAAGAGAACAGAGAATGGATAATGAAGCGGGAGCAGTTGAGCCCTCGCTATACCACTTCCCTACACGAACTGCCGATCGTAAAAACGTAACCATGATTTAGAGTTATGAGGGAAAATCCCATCCGACTGAAGATGAGTGATTTCCCTCCTTCTTTGGCTGTTTTCCCAAAATGCAAAGCGGAGTCGACTCGCCCATGCATCCTGATATCAATCAACTACCTGTCAAGGTGGCCAGCCACCCCAGCGTCTGTGCCGCAGGCGCCTTCCAGGATCCCCCGCACACAGCTGGCCAGCGTCCCGACACCGGCCAGCTCGGCATGGGGACGTTGGCCAGCGCCTGCAGGGCTAAATAGTTGGTCTGCAGATCGGCCCGATAGCATTCCCTCGGCGACCACCTGCTGCAGCAAGGCGATCAGGGCGTCGGCCTTATACTCGCCGGTCACCGTCTGCTGTTGCTGACCACCGGGCGAGTTCAGCTGTATTTGGACACCAGTCGCATTCCCTCCGATGTGTATACTCACCGGCGCCACCTGCTGGGCTTGCTGCCGTTCCTGGGGAGTGACACACATGCTGTCCCCCTGAACACCGGCGGCGGCCAAGGCGAGGGCCCAGTCTAGCACCCGCTCCTGGACCGCCGGCATACAGATCTCCACCTCCCGTTCGGTACCGGTCTCGGCCATCAGCAGGCCCATGAGCTCAGGGGGGAACCGGACCCGCAGTGGTTTTCCTGTTTCGGCCAGCTCAGCCAGTTCGCTCACGGGCAGCGAGAGCGGGCAGGTTTGCCACTCTACCGCCCGCTCGGTGTTGGCCACAGACAGCAAGTGATGGGACCCTACCTGCCAGTACGTCAGATTCCCGCGCCGCTGGCGATAACGGGGCACAGTAGTGCTGCCGTCTGGATAGACCTGTAACTCATGGTCAAGCCAGTTGATGGCCTAGGGCTGTTGGAGTAGACGGGCGACCACCTTTGCCTTGCGGAGCAGCTTAGTGATCTCAACGTCCGGATCGCTGGCCAGGGTGATGGGTTCGGTGACAAGGGCGGGCATGGGGGGCTCATGGGCGATAATGGAGGACCATTGTACCTGGTTTCGGTCGTGAGGATTGCAGTGCTACAAGCGGGGAGGATCCCGGCCGCCTTCGATAGCCTGTTTTGGCCGTTGGCCTAGAATGCAAAAGCCCCGCAATGCGGGGCGTTGGCCGACCTACAAGCCATACTGATTCAACTCCTGATGCAACTGCACCTCGTCGTTGCTGGGATGCATCACCCAATATGCCCTCCCACCGATGAACAACAACGAGCATACGAGCACGATGTTCTGTAGTGTCGTCCAACGTAGGACTGAACCGCCTGCAATCGGCTTCACGAGCTCAATCAGCAGGATTACCCCGCCTCCCATCAGCAATATTTTTATCACCTCTATCAGTAATGGCCGCATACCTACCAGCTCCATCAATACATCCCATATCGCGTTCCACATGTCATCACCCTATCTCAACGCCTCAGCACCATATCTGGCCTAAATGCTGTATAAAAACACAGCAGAAAGGAGCATATCACTGCGAGCCTCCCTTGCGCACCACCGCGCGGTTAAATAAACGGCGGTATTCCCGCTGGCTTTGACCGTTGGCCCACAATGCAAAGCTGTGCCATCGCCACGGCCATGCATTCTGATATCAATCAGCTATCGGTCAAGGTGGCCAGCCACCCCAGCTCCTGCAGGGCAGCATGGTTTGCCTGCAGATCGGTCTGCGCCGATGGCGATAGCTTCCCCTCGGCGACCATCTGCTGCAGCCAGGCCAGCAAGGCAGTCAGGGCGTGGGTCATCTGCTCGCTGGCCACCGTCTGCTGTTGCTGGCCCCCGGGCGAGTACAGCTGGACTTGCACACCGGTCGCATTCCCCCCCAATGTGAATACTCATCGAGGGCAACTTCCGCGCCTTTTGCTGTTCCTGGGGGGGGGAATGTCATCCCTTCCCTCTGGACCCTGGCCGCCTCCAAGGATAGTGCCCAGTGCGACACCCAGTTTCGGATCGCATCGAGGCAACCGGCGAGTAGGCCATGGATCAGTACAATTCATAAATCCAAGTTGGTTTTAAGCTCGCGCTGGATCTGCTGTACCTGCTCAGGCGGCCATCGAAGACGCACAGACACTCCGGCTGCAATCAATGCTTCTATCTCCCGCAGCGGGTGGCCAGGCCGGTTACAGGGCTGCAAACCAGGGAGGGCCCGCTCAGGGTCAAAAAAAGGGGAGGCCGAAGCCTCCCCCCAAAAGTCACTTTTTGTACCAGGGTCACTGGCCTACGTGTAGGTGAAAGTGAAGAGAAATCTTCACTTGATACACCCAGAGCAGTATCAGACCGTTGGCGATAAGCATGGCAGTTAACATCTTATATTTCCTTATAAAATTCAGGCGATTCCTTTCGCCTGTTGGTTATGGGCCTCCTGGCTGGCCATAAAGACTCGCTTTTGTGCTCATGTTGATATTATACGCCCAGCCCCTCGACATTTTTCATAAATTTCAAATAAATCATACAGATAAAGTGCTACTCTCGCGCAGGTATCACTCGTTCCCAATACTTGGCCAGCCCTGTTGATCTGCGAAGTATTCACGGCGTCCACAATAGGGGGGGGCACCAGTTGATCTGGCTTGTATCTTGCGGCGCCGCCCGTCGCGCCAAGACAACTTGGCCTGCTGCCGCCCCACCAAGTCCGCCGGACTAGCTCAGTGGCCGTTCAGGGTGGCCAGCCACTTTAGCACCAGATCCGTCAGCACCCCGCCGCCGGCGCCTTCCAGGATCACCACCACAGTGCTGGCCACCGCGGCAATCACCGGCAATTTCCACTTGGGGGCGGCGGCCTGGGCCTTGAGTGTATCAAGCTCGCTCTCCTGCCCCCCCCCAGGCTGGTCCGCAGCCTTCTGTGGGTAGGTGACGGTTTGCTGTTGCAGGCCCCCGAGCGAGCTCACCATCAGTTGGCCACCGTGGAACCCGCCATCAATGCGAATAGTCACCGGCGCCAGCGGCTGGGGTGGAGAGGGTATCTCATCCCCCTCGATCCCGGCCTCAACCAGGTCGAGTGCCCAGGTCAGCAGTTGGTCCCGGACAGCATCGACAAGTGCGCGGATCTGATTGCCGCCAACCACCCGTACCGGCTCCATTGAGATATTCAGGTCTTGCATCAGCAAGGCCATCATCTCCGGCGGAAGAACCATGCTCACATTTTTCCCGGGTATAGCCACGTCTTCCAACCCGCTGATGGACTGACCAATGCGGCATGTCGAGACCGCTTCTGCGAATTCAGGGTGGTCGATGATGATGGGGATCAGCCCTCGAAATGGATTTCGTGCTTTCAACTCACAGCGTATGACGCGATAGGAGGGCAGCTTGGCATCATCTGGATAGCCCCGCAGCTCATGGTCGATCCAGGTAGTCCACTCAGCCTGTTTGAGTATACGGGCGACCACCTTGGCCTTGCGCAGCAGATCGGTGGTCTTAACTGCCGGATCACCGGCCAAGGCAATCAGGTCAGATAGCGGGGTGGGCATCGAGGCGCTCCTAGGCGACAAAGAGCCCCAGTGTACCCGATTTAGCTCGGTCGGTTGCCGCGCTGCAAGCGGGGAGGATCCCGCCGGTCCTCGCTGGCCGGATTTGGGGCGGGCTTTGGCCGTTGGCCGTTGGCCGTTGGCCAAAACAGCAAAAGCCCCGCATGTGCGGGGCTTGAAACGGCTTATCAATCTTGCGCTGTCATACAGCACAACCTGCACTATAAAAACTTCTCTGCCAGCGCTTGTTTGCCCTTTGGATCTGATGACTGTAGGAGATCCTGTTCAGGGTAATAAAAACCGCTTACTACCAACTGCGAGGCACCAATCATGACGTTGACCGACAGTTCATGGCCATCATTCCAGGTATCCCACACGGAGGCTTTACAGAGCTCGCCATTGAGCTCAAACGTAAATTTCTCGCCGCCCATTTTATACTGTTTCAATGCGGTACGCAGCAGCGTTTCCCCGATGAGATCCCGCTTTTTCTTGGAGAGCATATCCAGAGACCATTCCTTAACAGGGCCATACATACCGCTGTTGTTTAACGCCTCCAGGATCTTTCGCATATGCCCGCCGGTGTACTGATTGACCAGCAATGATGAGCGGGAGCCATGAGGCTCACCCAACAGGTAATTTCTGATATTCCACCATGTTTCTGCGACTTGCGAATGTTGGGCGTTCCTGACCAACTCCTGCACACACCAGGCAAGTGCATCTCTGCTACGAATAGTTCCATCGGCCTCCTGCGTGACCTCTGTTGCTTCAACAACCACTGGGTATGCATGATCGCTATAAAGTGGCGTATCCGTCCGATATGCACTTAACCCTGTCAGGGTGTTGACATATTCCACCAATGTATTCGCTTTATCCTCATTGTAGGGACATGTCACAAACCCCCTGACAAACTTGATAGTGTGGTCAATCCCTGTGTATAGACTGCCCAAATCCCCCTGTTCTCCCCCCTGGTCTCTGGGGATCGTCAGGATCGGGTGCCATGATGGATAGCTTGTGATTGAAGTGCCCAACACCTTCATCAGAGACTCAACCTCTTCTCGCCCTTTCTCAGGTGCGCTCAGATTTTGAGTCAGGTACTTCAGCGCATTCATGTTGGCCTCTGCAGAGGCGGTGGGATATCTAAATTCCATAACAAAGCCACTCCACGCAAAACACATAGTTTACGTAAACTATCTATCTCACGAATAACAATGTCAATACGTTTTATGACTTGAGTCTGCAATGCAGTATGGTGCCACCCTCGCGGGGCACGATTTCGTCTCGGCTTTGACCGTTCGCCTAGAAAACAAAGCGGGGCCTCAGCCCCGCTTATGCCCCCGATAGCGATCAGCAACCGGTCAAGGTGGCCAGCCAGCCCTGCGCCTCCCCCGCAATCACCCCGCCGCAAGCACCTTCTAGGATCGACCGCACACTGCCAGCAACAGTGCCGATCACCGGCCACTTGGGGTTGGGCGAAGCGGCTTGGGCCTTAAGCGTATCCAGCTCGGCCTTCAGCTCCGTGCACGCCTCCCGAGATAGTGTTCCCTGCGCAATCACCTGTGCCAACCAGGGCAGCAGGGCCGCCAGAGCCTCGACCTTCTGTTCGCCGGCAACGGTTTGCTGTTGCTGGCCCCTAGGTGAGCACACCATGATTTGGCCACCGTGGATTCCGCCCGTAATCTGAATGGTCACTGGAACCAGTTGCTGAGCCTGCCGCTGCTCTTGAGGAGTGAAGCTCATCCCTTCCCCCTGGATCCCCGCGTCGGTCAGATCGAGCGCCCACGACAGCACCCTATTCCTTACTGCTTCCAACAATCCACATACCTGGCTTGTCGATACAACTATTACGGCCGTCATGGGGAGCGGCTGGATATCCCGAAGTGCGGCGGCAATATCGGGTGGGAAATGGCATAGCAGTTCCTCACCAGATTCCGCCAACGCTTCAAGGTCGCTGACCCCCTCAAAAAATAGAGCTGTTGATAGCAACTCTTTCTCCCGAGGTGTACCAACGTGCAGTGGGATTAGCCCAATTACAGGATTCTGGGCGCGAAGCTCCCCACGAACCAGCCTGTATGAGGGCAGTGGGCTCCCATCGGGATAGCCCTGCAGTTCATGGTCTATCCAGGTGGCCCACTCGGGCTGTTTGAGAAGGCGAGCGGCCACCATGGCCTTGCGCAGCAGATCTGTCGTCGCTGGCCATGGCGATGAGTTCAGGGATAAGGGCGGGCATCGATGCGTTCCTGAGCGAAGAAAAGGGTGCCCCATTGTATCCGGTTTGGCCATGTCAGTTGCAGGGCTGCAAGCTGGGAGGACCCGCCCTAGAGGACTTGTTTTTACGCGGTCTCTGGCCGTTCACCAATAAAACAAAGCACCTCAAAGCGGGGCATTGTGTGAATTCAAGGCCGGTGATCACAGTTGGCTCGGGGGGAGGGGAGGTCACCTGACTTTCTGGAAGATGATGAGGATCAGGGGGACACAGACCAAGAAGCCCAAAGTGGCCGCGTCAAACACGACGCCAGTGGCTTGCATCACTGCCTCAATAATGGAGCGGTGGTACTCCAGCGATACGGGGCCTGTCCCTATAACGCTCTCTTTCTCTGCAATGTGCCCAAAGCTGGTAGAGGCCACCCCCAACCATAGGTAGTAGCCCATCGAGACAAGCACAATGCCGGCCCAACGCAACACGGTTTTGTTCTTACTTGCTGACATGACTCTCTCCACCTAGTAGCCCACCCACCGAGCCGCCTGAATACGGTGAGACGGTGCCAATGGCAGAGGCTGCCTTGGCCATGGCCATGGCCCGGTGCTTTCGTATGTCTGGGTTGTCCTCGTTCGCGGGCATCACCCCATCAGTATTCGGGTATTGCCGCCGAAACTTGCTGGTCATATCGATAACCAGCATCGAAAGCTCGGCACTCTTCTTCATCAGGTAACGCTGCTGGTACAACGATACGGCAAAGCCCTCTTCATGGGGGTAAGCTGGATCTGCCGAAATGTCTGCTTATCCTGAAAAGCCATCATTGGGGAACCGTATAACATTGAACATCAGCCGTTCAACTATCGACAAAGCGCTGCAGATAAACCGCTGCCATCTTGTCAGCCGGTCTATTATGCTATGCAGCCACCTGATGGGCACAAAGCTGATGCGGCGCCTTCCCTGGCCATTAGCCTCGCCTATCAGGTGGTTTTCTGCAGGTGATCCTGGTAGACCTTCTGCCACTTGGTATGCTCAGCATTATCGCCTCGGGCCAGCCAGAAATCACAGATACTCTCTGCCAATTCTGCGGCCATGGCATTGTCACCATCACGACGACAAATCAGATACTGGGCCAACCAGTTTTGGTACTGCTTCATTGAGACCTCTTCAATCACCCTCCGGGAGGGCCGATCTTAATTGATCGGCTGAGTATCCGTCTTGGGCTGCGCGGTAAGCGTTCATGATCGGAGCCCAGGCCATACAACAGGGGGGATACTGTTGCTAGGCCTCACAGTATGCTTTATCAAAATCGACAAACCATTCTTTATAGATTTTGTAGAAGGGATTTTCCTTGTCATGCGAGGTTTGAGTTTTCTTCGCAATCCCCTTGGCCAGCTGGATATCAGGCTGGCCAGGGGGATTGGTCAAAAATGCCTCCACATATCCGCCGGTGGCCATACCTAAGCCAATATTATCTCGGCGTACTTCACACCGTTCATCCCTCACCTTGATACCATGATGGCGCCATGACATCGTTCAAGTCGTTTACAATTGACATAAAAAATCCGGAACCTATGACAGGTTCCGGATTGTCCGACAATCGGCGTCTCGGTTAATAGTTCCTTAACTGATCTGCATAGCGGTTGTCACCGGGCAATTCTTATTTAAGATATTGAAATTTGAATGAAATTGGCGCAGAAAATGCCTTAAACGAGCCCTCTTTATTAACTACTTTCACAACTATGTCATCACGAACAACACCTTCCACTCTCATTGCATAGTTTGCACTTCCATAGCCACCGGCAGAAAAACAAAGGGCGATAGATACTGAAAAAAGAAGCAATACTGTTATTTTCGCATGAGGTGGACTAAGCAACAGGCTTGTAGAAAAAAGAGTGGCATTTACATAGATTAAATACATATACAAGTGTGAGAAATCTTCCGTTATGCCAATTTTGCGGCCAAAGCACACGACAAGCCAAAACAAGACACTGATAACACATGAAATTCTTGCGTTCACGATCTCTTTCGCGAAGCTTCGTTCGCTAAGACGAGACTTCAATGTGGCGACATCATCCTCATGAATTTTTTTTGTAAAGAATTTGGTAATGTGCACAAACAGCATAACGGATAGCACTATGAAAGCAATGACGCGCCCACTGCTAACTATATAACTATTCACCGTAAGAACATCATTTACATTCAACCCAAGAGTAATGAAGTATGTAAATTCATAAGAATATCCCCAGGCGGCGAACAAAACTGCGAGTGGGAATAAAAAACCAACCAGAATTTTAACACCCAATATTTTCTTCATCAAGTTCTCTAAAATCCCTTCCATTGTCATGCACCCGTATCCCTCATGAATTTAATATTTCCGGCCTGGGATAGTAATACCTCAGAGACAAACCCGGCGGGAGCCGGGGTTTATCTAATGTAGAGCGCTCTAACGTGTTTCAAACATTAGAGCGGCTCTCAAGTTATGCGGGGTATATTTAAATATCAACCTCCCTTGCTGTGCAAGCCTCAGCAACTTGAGAGCAAATACTCCTTGGCGACCATCATTCACTAGCTGGGCATGATTAGTCAGAATGCCCTCTTTAACGAAAACTAAACTCGGGTCAAAGCCATATTTTTCCCGAAACGGCTTTACAAGCTCTTCATGCCCCGCAAGCAGAGTGGTTACAAGATTGACCATGCGGAACTGATCTTCATGACCCTCTTCGAGGGCCTTCATCATCGCTTCAATATTGGCGTTCTTGACCGTGAATACAACTTCTTCTGATTCCGACACTATGCGCTCCTCACTACAGATCATGGTCACCAGCAACAAAGGTGACCTTTGCCATAGCTTGACGTGTTGAGAAAAATAATCAAAGCCCCCTTTGGCTCCTAACGCGCATTTCTGCCTCAAGAATTCCGGTCAGGGCAGACGCTAAAGCCTGTGTACGGGCCTGACACACAGTGAAGAGCTACCTCACTCCAATGTCGTGACAGCACTCTGATGAGGGGCGAAAAAAAATATCGCATTTTCTGAAGGTTTTTGGCGCGCATTAGTAATTGGCATCGTCTGGCGCATTCCGGCCAGAACGGGCCCGGTAATCCTTGCCACCCGAAACGACACAAAAACAGGAGAATTTTTATGAAAAACATGATGATACGGGTGGTTCGCTGGGCCTTAACTCTCATCGCCGAGCAAATTGCATGGGGGCTCAAAGTCGCGATCAGGGGGGCTATCATCTTGGCCGTCGTCAGGGCGTACCCGGATCTAGCCTGGGTTATTCCGCTCTGCTGACTGAGAAATGAAAAGCGGGGCCGTCAGGTCCAATGCCAGTCAGTTAAGAGAATTTAAGTCCCAACCCTCGGGGCTTAAGGGGTAAAGAGTGAGGGAGGTATGATGCCTCCCTCTTTTTATTACATGCCAGTCATGGCATGGGGTTGAGCCAAATTGACTCTATTACCGTGAAACCTTTCCTGATATTCAACATTTTGAATGCGCAGTCAAAAAAAGGCTTAACTGATTGGCATTACCGCTAAGCGCGGCTTTGTTGTGAACAGAGGGCCTATTTTTTAGGCTCACCCTCAGTTTCAGGCGTAGGGTTGGCTGCAGGCTCTATCGGCTTGTCAGACTCCTTATCCAGGTTGTTCAGCAAGTCGCTCACCACGTCCTTGGCATCAGCCATGCCTTTGTCTACCGCAGCAGCAACATTCACTGGCAGTGTGCGCATAGCAGTCGTGACCTTAGCAAAGCCGCTTACGTCGGTGGCTGTGACCTTCTTGTCTACAGGGGCCACGTCATTGATGGCTTTCGCCATCATGCCATTAGCCGCTGGCTCCCCAAAATCTTCGACCAAATGCTCGTAGGTACTGGTTTGTTTCAGCACGTTGGCTGTACCGGCCACTTGCTTGCTTTTTTTATCGTTTGCCATATTTGACCCTTGCTTTACGTCTGTGAGTGAAAGCCCCAAGGAGGTGGAGCGTTTTGCCTTTCGGCCACTAAAATAAGCAAGATTTGACAGTGAAATGCAATCCGAATCGGGCGCAACTTTGACACAATTTGTCTGTTATAAACCGCTCCAATGGAGACTAAACCAATACAGGGCAAGTGCTCAGCTACGATCATAGAACGACAAAATCACCGCGTTCTGATAACCGGCCACTCTCTCTTGGCGGGTAGCCTAAAATGCAAAGCGGGGCCGCGGCCCCGTTCCGGCCCCCCCCCGATAACGCTCAATTGCCGCTCAAGGTGGCCAGCCACCCCAGCGCCTGCGCCGCCAGCACCCCGCCCCCTGCGCCTTCCAGGAGAGCCCGCACACTCCCGGCCACGGCACCTATGACCGGCCACTTGGGGTTGGGGGAGGCGGCCTGGGCCTTGAGCGTATCGAGCTCGGCCTGCAGCTCCGCACACGCCTCCCGCTGAAGTTGCCCTTGCGCGATCACCTGCGCCAGCCACGGCAACAGGGCTGCTAGGGCTGCCACTTTTTGCTCGCTGATCACCTTCTGCTGTTGCTGGCCGCCGGGCGAGCTCACCATCAGCTGGCCACCGTTGAAATCCCCCCCGATGTGGATGGTCACCGGCGCCAGCTGCTGGGCCTGCCGCTGCTCCTGGGGGGTGAACGTCATCCCTTCCCCCTCAATCCCCGCCTCGGCCAGATCGAGCGCCCAAGTCAGCAGCTTGTCTCGGACCGCCTCAATAAGCCCTCTGATCTGGTTAGACCCCAAGGCGAGTTCCGGCACGCCTGGCAGCGAAAGCTCTCGCATCAGAAATTCCATCTGTTCGGGGGAGAAGAATGACCGAACCACTTCACCCGGTACGGCTAGGTCCTCCAGTGCGCCCATCGGATGACCGAACCGACATTCTGATAACAGCCTGTTCATCTCGGGCTCCCGTATTGGCAACGGGAGCCTTCCGTGACCAGGCACATCGACCTTTAGCTCACCTTGGAGCAAGCGGTAGGGCGGTAAAGCCCCGAGCAGCGGATATCCCTGCAACTCATGGTTGATCCAGGTGGCCCACTCGGGCTGTTTGAGCAGGCGGGCGGCCACCATCGCCTTGCGCAGCAGATCGGTGGTCTTGACGGCCGGATCGCTGGCCATTGCAATCAGTTCAGGGATAAGGGTCGGCATGCAGTGCTCCTGGGCAACAAAGGGCCCCATTGTACCCAGATTCGGCCATAGCAGTTGCAGGCCTACAAGCGGGGAGGATCCCGCCTGCAGCCTAGGAATGGATTTCAACTCGGCTTTGGCCGTTCGCCACAATGCAAAGCGGGGCCGACGCCTGCTTATGATCCCCTGTATCGATCAGCCGCCCAAAGTGGCCAGCCATCCCAGAGCGGCTTCTGTCAGCACCCCGCCGCCGGCGCCTTCCAGGATCGTCCGCACACTGCCGGCCACGGCGCCGATCACCGGCCATTTCGGCCTGGGCGAGGCGGCTTGGGCCTTGAGGGTGTCCAATTCGGCTTGCAATTCGTCACGGGCCTCCGGCTGCAGTGGCCCTTGTACGATCACCTGCGCCAGCCAGGGCAGCAGGGCGGTCAGCGCCTCGGTTTTCAGTTCACCGGTAATAGTTTGCTGTTGTTGGCCACCGGGTGAGCCCGCCATCAACTGCCCGCCGTAAAAACCGCCCTCAATATGAATGTGGGTCACCTGCTGCGCCTGCTGCTGCTCTTTCTGCGTAAAACTCATGCCTGCCCCCAAGATCCCCTCCATTTCAAGTTCCAGTGCCCAATTCAAAACCTGGTTTCTTACCGCCCCCATGATCCGCTTCATGCTGGACAGTGTAAACCGGCGAAGAGGGGTGCATTTCGTGCCTAATGCTGCCCGCAATGCATCTGACTCGCGGGGAGAGTATTGCATATGGATATCGTCACCTTCGGCACACCAGCCCTCGATTTCTTCAAGGGGGGTGTCGAAGGTGCAGAGTTGCCATCGTGCTGCTATTTCAGCAGATGGAAAGACCACCCCCTTTAATCCATGGTAGTCATCGACCATGACTTCGCCTTGAACATGGCGATAGGACGGAATGACGTCATCTGGTCCGTAGCCATCAAGCTCGTGCTCAAGCCAGACAACCCACGCGGGCAACTGCAGACGGTGGGCGGTCACAAGGGCGCGGCGCAGCAGATTGGAGGTGGCCACGGTCGGATCACTGGCCATGGCGATGAGTTCAGGGATAAGGGCGGGCATCAAGGTACTCCTGGGCTATATGGGCCACCATTGTACCCGGTTTGGCCGTGCCAGTTGCAGGGCTGCAAGCTGGGGATGATCCCGACCGCCCTCAAGGAGCTTTTTGCCCGCCGCTTTAGCCGTTGACCAAGACGCCCAAATCCCCCCTAGCCAACTCAACACCTTGTGTCTGAACTGCGGGCCAGTGCCACCATATCTAGTGGAACTGCCAGGGTTCTCCCCCGCTCGCACCACGGCTTTGGCTTTTCGCATGCCGTTCTGGACAGTGGTGAGGAATTGGCGGAAAGATGCGAAAGGGGCATTACGGGGGAGGGGGATCACGTTGGTGGTACCGCTAACGCAGCACGTCTTCAGGTACAACTACACGAACTACTCCCGAACAATTTACTGGCCAGCAACACTCACCTCAAGCCACTTCTGACGTATATAAGGCATTGGTCGATACGTTGAACCGAAAGAGTGTATACCGAGGTGCAGGCTCTCGATGCGGCGGCCTCGGAGATCGAGCTGAGCTTTTCGGTACCGATCGAGGGCAATCTGCTGCTGGTGAGCTGAGTTGACGCCGGTCGGCGCAAGCTACAGGATAGGGGACACAAACAACACTCGCGCCAGCGGAGCCGGGGTGTTTATCAGAATTCATTTTTGAGTAATCAATATCAACTTTGATGGAGTCCTTAACATGTTGACCACCGCCGTACACTTTATCCAACATCAGCTGGGCCAACCCGCCCGCCTCCATGCCCTGCTGGCCACCGATCCCGCCCTGGGCTATGCCCTCGAGCAGTCCCCCTCAGTCAGCACCGCCAGCATAACCCGCTGGCACGAGTGGCGACCGGCAGGCTGGGACGCCAAGACAGGCGAGCTGCGCGGCTGGGGGCGGATCAACGGCCAATACCAGGGTCATGCCATCCTAGTCGGTGCCCTGGCCAACCTTTGCGAACAGGCACAATTTGAGGAGTGGGCCTGTGACATTCGCCAAGTCCAGGTGCTAACAGCATCGAAGAGCCCCCTCGAGAACTTCGCCGATCTGGATGCCTTTGCCGAGGCCCGCTGCCGTGGCTTCCTCGATGACCCCAGCTCCGACAACATCGCGCACAACCTGGGCCATGGCGAGGTCAGGATAATGCAGCCGGGGCGCGGCGACTATTTTCTCTACCACGGCTGGGATGGCCGTGTCTGTCTCGCCAACAGCGGCGGCAGCCATCATTTTTCGACCGCACGTTATCTGGCCGGAGTCGCCAACCAGCCGGTCGAGCTCAAAGGACGGCTCAAGGGCTACCTACTCAATCCCGCCGCAGTTAACGCCCTCACCGAGGAGTATGAGCTGTTTGCCATCACTAAGGATCCGCTGCTCTGGCATGAGTTGTTTGAATCGATGCGGGCACTGCAGGCCAATTGGTTTGCCGGTGATTTGCCCCGCCCTCACCGCGAGGGGAGGGCGCTGTTTCTGCCCAGGGCCAACCATCGCTCGATGACGGTGGCCAGTGTGCTGCGTCAGGCCGGGGTACCCGATCTGGGGGTCTATCTGCAGCACCAAGTCCATCGGCAACATGACTATCCGGTCGGGCCGATCATGGCCGGTTGTCACGGCTAAACCCGCACCTTGCTGCTACTATCCCGCCCACAGGGAACAAGCCCCTACTGGGGGCGCTTCAGAATTCGGAAAATTCGTACGGTAAGAAATTTATCCACTGATTCACGATTTCTTTCCGTTTTATAAGACGACCTCAACAAGGGGCCCTCTCACAAAAAATTAAAATTTGAACAATCAAAACACTGAAAGATAGGTCATGACATCCCCTAGGTCTGACAATTGGCAACAAAAAAACCCCGCCATGGCGGGGTTTGAGCGATGTTTAATGATGTCGGTGCTGTGTTACACGTACTTTTTGAACCAGTACGTCAACATGAAACCAGCCACAACGGTCAGGGCAGCAAGAATAGTAACAGTGGATGATTGAGCAAGTATGGTGCCGGCGTACTTGTAGGCCAGTATTGGTTTTATCGCCAACACGGACCAGCCCAACAAGATCGGCCAATACTTCGCATCCCCCCAAAGCACCACAATAGCTCCCACAACGATGACGGGGACCAAATTACGGCCTGAATCAACGATCACATCAAGCGGCACTCCGATTGTTTTGGAAAGCCAAAACAAAACAAGAAGTACGGCAATAGCGATGAGAACCACAAAACCGCCACTGTTATTCATAGAACACTCCTGATTTATCATTATATTGGTGCATATCGAACTCCATCATTTTTGCGCAGCCGGTGAATTTCACCGCCTGTGTTATTGCTGATAAGCTTGGGCGGATTGCCCGGGTTATTATTGGTCGCGAGTGGCACATTGCAGACCGAGTGGCCATAGAGACAGCTAGGGCTGTTTCTGCATGTGCGCTGACACCGGAGAAATACAGGTGAACGGGCATGCAGAACCAGCCAACAAGGGCCTAAGCGATAAACCACAGGTAGGGATTGACGGCATGGGGAGGGCCGGGAGATTGAAAGTTGGGGCCAGGCCTGTTGGCCGGTCCCCTCAATAGGCTCCGGGGACACTGGCTAGATTACCCTGGAGTATGGAGATCATCAAGAGTGGGCGAATAGAAACGTGGATTGGTGAACATAGTTGGCAAACCAGACCTAATACAACACACTCGCCGACATTAACCGCCATTAATGACAACAGACTCGCGCCCCAACGATGCTTATACTGGTTCGAATTGTGGTAATTCGGCACGATTCAGCCACATCATAATAGCCTCAGTATGATTGGAGGCCAAGTCAATGCACAGATCGCTGCAATGCTGAAGCCACGTCAATACAGAAGAAGAACTAGAGTCAATAATGATCTCTGTTGACTCTAAATGGATCTTGCAGCCGGGCGGAAGAATGCTCGCGTACATGATCATGATTTCGCCCAAAGAAGGGGCTGTTTGTGTATCTGTTGCCATAGTATCTGTCTATCAATTTATCCCACGGCAGCATAACTCAAAGCTCGCCCGATAATCGGGTGGCAAAAGATCGGGGGGTTTTTGCATACTGGTAGATAGCATGTAGAATGCCTAAAACTACCGATAAATGAGTGGGTTATGACAAATGAATACGGCAAGGCATTCAAGGTATACCGGCAGGATCTATCAATGGCTGCCACCTTCCAGGCAGTGAAGGCCCCCGCCGGATATCCGACTGTGCGACTTGAATTGGCACAGATGTCCGGAAGCAATGCGGACTGGGCCAATAAGTGGGGAATTAATATCTCACTCAAGGAGCTACATGCAGTCGCGTCGGTCCTGACAGGCCTTAAGAAGGCTTGCTCTGGTTCATTTCATGGCGATGAAAATAACCATAGTTATGATTTTTCAAACAATGGGGGAGGAGTCAAACTGGTGATACATTTCGCAGGACATGGCCGCTCGATAACGCTCAATGGAAGTGATTCATTCTGGTTGTCTACCTTGGTCATTGATGCTATTTCGAAAAATGCACCGCCAGGGTTTGCAAGCAATCTCATTATGCCACTCATCCAAAGAACGCAGTTTTGACTTTATTGTTTCTTGGCGCCAATTAGCAACCATCGACGCCAAGAAATAGTACTACTTTACAACTGTGACTGATTAATCTGTTTCACCTTCGGAATAGCTGCTAAATACATCCTCGCTTGCAATGACGGTACGCATTTCCTCTCTACTCGTTTCTGTGTAGATCGAGGTAGTTGAGATATTTGAATGCCCCATCAAGTCTGACACTGTTTGTATGTCACTACGCTTCAGGTTCTTTTGCGCAAAGGTATACCTTAGGTCATGTGGTGTGGCTCGCTCAATACCAGCCAAGATAAGCCTTTGTTCCATCATACGGTTCACGCTTGAGCGGTCGAGCGGCCTCAGTTGCCCAACCATATGAGGTTGAATCCGCTTTTTAATTGCATCATTATCTGTGTATCGTACAGTTTTCCCGCCTCTATTGATTGAGCAGAATAATGGCCCGAGGTCATTGCCTCTGATCTCGGTCCAATTCCCAAATATTTCTCGCAGTCCTCGAGGCATAGGCAGTGTTCTTGGTTTGTTTCCTTTGCCTTTGTAAACCAGCAATTCTCCATCAATAGCACCAGCCCACCTGATATGTTCAATCTGTAGGCCAACCACTTCCATTCGCCGTAATCCACACCCTCTCATAACAGACAAGATGGCCATATCACGAAGCCCTTTGGGGCTTTTGTCAGCCCCCAACATACTAAATAGGCAAGATATCTCGTCGTCAGTTAGGCTTCTGTGAGGACGGATTTCGCCACGCCCTTGTGAGCCTTTGATGTTCTTTGATACCATGATTGCATCATACTCGCCATGATTGTCATCCGGGATCATCCGTAGCAATTTTGCCATTTTTAATACCGAGCGAATCATGCTCATATGACGATGTATAGTTTTTGGTGCCAACCCTTGTTGTTCCAGATAACGCATAGTTATCTGGTAGTGATTGGACGTCATAAGATGCCAAGGCGCAACTTCAGGCTCTGAGCTATACAGTAGCTGACTGATTTTTCTCAACGTCGATTTTGCCGTCGACCGGCTGCCAGAAGAAAGAGAAGCCAAGTATCCGGTATATGGTGATTCTGGGATTAGATCAATTCTGCCAGCAAGTGTGTTATCACCGTAGCGAGTGAGAGTTGTTGGCTGGCCCTTCAAACAAGACTCACTGCTGCTCGTAGGGAATAATTCACCTTTGACTTTGCTCAATTAACCTTCCCCCCTAAAATACTCAGCATTTCATTCATAGTTTGCAACTTTGCCTCTTGCTGAATAATAACGACTTTTGCCGCCCTCAGTTCATCCTGTGCTTTCGTGGAATTGCTTTTAGCGGCATCATTTTGCTCTGACAGTTCAATTAAATCACGCTCGAGGTTATCTACTTTCATCACCAACTGTTGCTCTGCAAGCCCAGAATTTTGCAGCTGCAGGCGCAAGGTATTGCATTCGTTTTTTACTTCATTCATGCCGGCTAATTGGCTCTGAAGCATGAGAACCTTGTGCTCTAGCTCAATGCAATTCCGTTGGCATGAACGCAATGCTTCCTGTGTAGCATCAAGCTGAGTTGCTTGGGCAAGTAAATGATCTTTGGCATCGAGCAATTCCGCTTTTGATGAGGTATTTTCAGATTGAAGTTGACCCACGATGGCATTGGATTCAGCAAGCTGTCTCTGTAATTCGACGCGCTGCTCTGTCGACATATCCAGGCCTGATTGTAAACGGGTGGCTTCGAGCTGGAGTGCTTTCGATTCTTCCTTTGCAACCCGGGATATCGCTTGCGCATCATCGACTTTACTCCTGGCATCCAGCAGATTCTCTGATGCGATTGCGAGAGCAGATGTTAGTCGAGCCACTTCTAATTTGGAGGAATTATGCGTTTCTGAAAGTTCGGCAAGCCGATTTTGAAGTTCCTGATACTGCACATTCACTTGGTCATAAAGTGCTTGCTGCCGGTCGAGCTGTTCCACCAACACAGCATTCTCTGCTTCGATTGTCTCGATTGCAGACTCATTCAACTTAGCCTGTTCATCCATGCGCCGGCGCTCGGCAACCAGGTCCATTTGTTGGCATTCTGCCGCAATGCGCCAAACCTGCTCGATGAGCTCAATACCGGCGGCCGACACCGACGAAGGCACATTAGTGGTGCTCGGCGCAGGGCGATTTTCAGTCTGCCACTCCCTCAACACCGGGCCGATCTGGGAGTTAGAGCCGCGGCCCAGTCGCTGAATAATTAGCTTGTATGTTGGTGCATGGCCAGTAGAGGCTACCTCCTCAATGGCCTTCCAGATATCTTCTCGTTGCAAAGCTACCTTCGCTTTCATAACTATCCCCGATAATGACTGCTTTAAAGATTAACGATGTAGCATGTAGCATGTAGCATCTCATTACGTGCGACATTACACAATCATAAGTGACGAGAGCCGCGACAGGCCCCACCATAACCACCATCGCAATTGCGTCAAACTGTCAAGATAACCCATCAAAAATACATAACGCAATGAAATGTATATTCTATTGCGTTAAATACACGGCGGGAGTAGGATTCATTATGTCGGCGTAGCCATCACTACATTGCGACACTACACGAAGTATAAATGGCACTTGGTCACCAACTATCAGCCACGTTATGGTTGGTGGCTGGGGTTAGAGCTGGAAGCAACGGAAGGAGGAAATGTGGGAAGCTTGATATTGGGTGTTGACCACCGATTCGTCACGCTGGCTTTTCTTGGAGCCACGGTGGCGGCCGGCTGCGCACTACGGTTTGGATCTGGAGCGGACTTCGCTGCTGGTTATTACGCACTCACAGCATTGGTCATGGCCATAGGGCTTGGGTGTCTGTATGGCGGAGTATCAGCGAACTACTTGGGCTTAAGTTGGCAGTTATTCCAGTACCCATACGATATGGGTACCCGTGCTCGCCTGGCATCTCTCTTGGTGATGCGTCGCCGAGCAGCTATAGGACTTGGTTTCGCAATGGCAATGACCAACAATTTTCTTATGTTGGCGGCTTTTGGGAATGGTGTCTTCTCTGCCACTTCACTCGGGGTGTTGGGAGGGATCTTTTTCGTGTTGGTGTGCCAGTGGCATTTCAAAAAGTAAATGGCCTAATACAAACTATGCCATGATTAAAAAATAGGCGATAGAGCTAGCTTTCATTGAAATCTAGCGTCCTTCGCTACCTCGCCCCAAAACATCTCCGTTCGTCATCTCTCACGAGATTGACTAGGATTTTCAGGTGCAAAGGGCGCCGAAATCGGCCGCGCTTTCAGGAAGCGTCATCTCCCATGGACGAGGTGTTGGTTCGTAGTAGCGGATCCCTACAGATCTTGCCGTGCTCTTCAGCTCGCTCAATATCAATTTAGCTGAGTTCGCTACAGCGAAACGGTGGGATGGGAGAATGGAACTGATTCCTTCCTGCAGGAGGGAAGGATAAAAATGATTGGATTGAATATCTCCGATGCCAACTTGAATACCGACAGCATCATATATTTCAGCAAGCCCTTTGGTATCTAAACGCTCAGGAAAAATGCCTAGTGAATCTGGAGTTCCCATTAAAATAAAATGTTTATTGTGAGCCCGCAGTGCGACATGTCTTGTCACGGTTTCAACGAAACGATAATCAGCCAATATTTGCATGCTAATTGGGATGAACATTTTAGGAGCTTCACCAATAGCATCGCGAGGAATGCTTTTCCAAACATCCAATGCTTTTCCAAGAAGATATGAACCAAGCAAAAACTCTACATCGTAGGTGTAGGTTGCAAAGCGCATAGATAGCGGAAGGCGTAGCACAAGAGCGTTGGTAGTATCCCCATCAGCCGGGAACACTGGGTCTAGGGTCAGCTTGATGCTGTCAGCAGCAATTGCTTGGCGTGCCAATTGAGCCGCAGTAAGTTTGTCTGGTTTCATGTGGTTATGTTTTTTTCTCCGCTTGTCTTTAGGCATTGTGACACACCTCCGTAAGCGAAATTAATAGTCAGCTGAGGTGATGGTTTTTCACTGCAGCAATCACAGCATGGCAGTTTGGGACTCAAATTACAACTAACCAAATGTATGGTTTGGCTACATTACAATGTCTTACCACACGAAAATGTTAACATACTATTACGCGCTTCATTTCATTTGGCAAGGTAAACCCCCTCCTTCGTTCAGCGTTTCGCAAGGTAATCCAACATCCCCATAGTTCATTTCATATGCTAATCCCTTCATTTTAGCCTAGGGGCACCACCCTAAACCTCCAATGGCGTTGATCCTCGCCCAAAGGTAAGGCTGAGACTGGACCTGACGCAGGCCTTGAGGATGGCAGCACCACCCTACAGCCAGACCGCAGCCTTGGAATCCGGGCTCATCAGCAGGCACCGCCCCACAGCGGTGGCCGCCCGGGGCCTCGAGCTCGCAACGGTCCGGGGCTACCGCAAGCTCCTACAGGGCCCCACCAAGTCCAGCCCTCCACGGGGCGCACCAGATCACCCCCGCCGGCAGTGGCCACCCTGAACACAGAACCGACCAGCGGCCCACACCAAATCACCTGAACCGACGCTGGCCAAGCTCGTTGGTGGCTCGGGGCCACCTGCAACACCGGCCTCGCCTGATCCCCCCTGCCCGGGGGCTGCCACAAGCTCCTGCAGGGCCCCACCAGATCCAGACCCCTTAGGGCACCGTGCAAGTCCCGGCCAGAGACCGGTCAGAGCCAGCAAGATGGCGGGGATCGTCCTGGGAAACCGCGTACACCGACGGGTCTCCAGCTCCACCACACCACGGGGCGCTCGGGGTCCCCTACAGCACCGGTCCGCCGGACACCGTACCGGATCACACGCTCCGCCGCTGCCACCCTAGGCGCCGCACACCAGCCAGGACATCCCAAGAGTCAGGGGCCTATCCGCGATCCGGTCACCGGTGTAGGTGTAATAGATGCCTCCTCCCCCTCCGTAGAATCTGGTCATAGCTGCCAGGCATCGGCGTTCAGCGCCTCTACTCTAGACAGTAAAAAAGCCATCACCCCTGAGGGTGATGGCTTTTGGCTTCGATCATCAAGAAGCTAGTTGAGTCTGTATCTTAAGTATCGTCATTACTCTCGCGCTAGGGCGATCGCAGTGTCGTAAGACATCATGTATGGTCACATTGATACCTTCAGCTCCCGGGTAGCGGTAATGCTCACCCGCTTCACTCGATAGCCACTGATTCAATGATTCCAAGTTTTCGAATTTAGCTGGCCAATACCCCAGTTCAGGGGATAGGCGGACGTTGGAAACGGATAACCGAACAATGGGATGAATGCCATTGAGCAGACTTTTCAGATCCATAAGTTCTCCGTTATTCAAACGTGCTGCAGCCAGTCGCTATGGGGGAACACATCTGGTCCGTAATTCACCAGAATATCGTTCCAATCCATATCACTTTCAGGTCTGATGAGCTTCGGATTGCATCTAGTTACCTTTATGCCTGCAGATAGCAGGTTTTTCTCCAACTTAGCTGCATTCACTTCTCCGGCCGGGTCAGCATCTTCCCAGATGTAGACGTGTTTGACTCCCATGCAAACAATCCAGTTTCCCATCAGAGTTGCATTGAGTAGCCCCCATCCCTGCATACCGGTGGCTGATTCAACACTTAGAAGGGTCTCAAGTCCTTCGGCTACTGCAAGAACCGGGGTCGGTGGGCAAAGTTGCACGGCACCACCCGATATTGGGGCTGTTGACACAGACGGCCTCAACTTCTTAACCTTTGGCACAGGAGCTTTCAGCCCATCGCTAGTGATGAAGGTTTGATGGAGGCTGACTGGCTTACCTGAAGGATCTCGGATCCGGCAAAGGATGCAAGGATGCTTCCCAAGATCAAGTTTAAACGCCACTCCTTTGTGAAAGACCGCCTTATGAGATGTTATTGCCGCCTTGATGTGATCGGGCATCTGCGATATTGCCAAACGAGCCAATTTCGCAGATGGGTGAGCCAAGTCGACAGCCTCTTCAATTAGTTCTTTCTGAGTAGATTGGCGCTCGCCAGCAGGCTGAGTTGTATTATGGCCATTTTTATCAAGCCACCAGTAACGCATTCCTTTTGGCTCTAGCGTGATTATGCACTGACCATAATTCATGTCGATGTACCGCACACCAGGGTGGAGCCTTACTTCCCCACCAAGGGATGCCACCTTCGACAATATTTTCCGGTTCCTGAGATACCGAATGGCCGGCTCAGCTTGCGGTTTGGTCAAAGGCCAGGCTTCATCCCAAAGCTGGGCGTTTTTATTCGCGACTGCTTGATCCCGCCGGGCATCTTCCTCCGCTCTTTCCTTCTCCCACGCAAGTTGCATAGGCGATTTCGGAGGGGGGGAAAACACGCCAGACGTAATCCCATCCATGTAGCCACTGGCGATTGCCAGCTGCTCGAGGACCTTCGGGAAAGGCCAGTTTGTTTCCTCCATTACAATGGAGAAACCAGACATAACCCCACATGAGTTGCATACTCCAACACCGGTGGCTTCAGAGTCGAGCTTGCCCCTATGGATTAAGCCAAAGGCTTCTCCACTACGGCCACCGTGTCTTGGGCAACTGGTTTTAGGTGCCTTCTTACCTGGAATGAAACCTCTAGTGGCATCACCGAATAGGCCTAGGTGTTTGTACGCTTCGACCCATAAGCGGTTGTCATTGAGATATGCGGCCAAATCATCCGCAACGATTTCATAGTGCATGTCATTACTCCATGTTGTTGGTGTTCCCCATTTCGCCCGATTACAGGGGGTACGGGCTGGCGCTTGCATATTGCAAACACTCAGCAATGGCCGTCCATTGCTCAGTATTCGAAAGTCCCCCCCTCCAGCGTGGAGGGGGGGGGGTATCAGGCAGCCAAGATGGTGCCCTTGGCTAGTTTGAATAGCTCACGTTTAAGGCCAAGGATATTGTCTACAGCAATCCAGTTCCCTGGTTTGAAGTAGTAGTCCATGGCAACTTTCCCGCTTGCGTACTGGCCAATATAGATGCCAAAGACATCAATGCCATGTTGTCGAACCATATTGAAGGTATCAACGCATTCAACGTCTGGTTCACCATCGGTGATGACGATCAGACTCTTGCGTTCAGCTTGCTCTGGCATCAGGGCCAAAAATGCGTTGCTGAGTCCTTCCCTCATAGGTGTTCCCCCATCGGCACAAGTCAGATCGAGACGAGTGCTTGTAGTTGCGGGATCCTCACCAAAACGCAGTAGGTCTACGTTCCAATTTCCGAAGGACTGAATACCAATAACAGCCCCATCGATCTGTTGAACTGCAAGAGCCAAAGCCAGACAGGAATTTTTTGCTACCTCCTGTTGGCAATTCATCGAGCCTGACAAATCCAGCAACACCATGATTGCGCTATCAATGCCAACGTTTTTGGCTTTGCCGCGGTAAACGCGCAAATCACCTTGCTTGAACCGGTTGAACCGGGAGGTGACAAAGCGCTTTCCGCGTCGACTCAATCCAGGAGCACAGTTGGTTTCGGTCTCTACGAGCTCCATGAGAGCTTGTGTGATTGGTCTAGATGCAGCGAGGACTTTAGGGAGCGTGACACTCCGGCCAATCTTCGTGTTAATCGCATCAAGACGTGGCCTTAATGGCGTGTCGAGTTGAAAGCGGGAATCGGCTTCGATCAATGACGCCAGCATTTTACCTTTGTCACGGCATTCAACATCTGAGGATCCAGTTCCGGCAGCCTCAAGACAGGCTTCTAACTCCTGAATTTGCTTAGACCTAACAACGTCATCAGCACTCGGCCTGCCGGCAGCACCAGCACCGGGTTGACCGTCAACGTCAGCTTCCGGTTGACCATCAGCGTCAGCACCAGGTTGGTCGTCAGCGTCAGCACCAGGTTGGTCGTCAGCGTCACCATCAGGTTGGTCGTCAGCGTCA